>NZ_JBFRTN010000005.1:31993-32323 GCF_041474095.1 Vibrio sp. 10N.222.54.A3 | reverse complement strand
ACCGAGTCAGTTTTTGAAACTGACATGACTGCACGGCGTGACTATACAATGTCATCATTTGAAAATGACATGACTGCACAGCGTGACTATATGGTGTCTCGATTTGAAATTAATATGACTGTACAGCGTGACTATACGAAGTCTTCAGTTGATACAGATATGAATCGTACTCAACTTAAATCTGATATCCATACCGATATAAGCGTCTCCCCCTTTCTTTTCAGTTAGATAGAAGCATGTGTTCAACAGTTTTGTGTTTACCAGTTGTTCTTTTGTGGTTCAACCATCTATGACTGTTCGCCCTGACTGCAAGGTCAACCAAAATGAAAT
>NZ_JBFRTN010000005.1:0-31230 GCF_041474095.1 Vibrio sp. 10N.222.54.A3 | reverse complement strand
GACTATTAGGTCAACCAAATTGAAATTGATATGACTGTTTGCCTTGACTATTAGGTCAACCAAATTGAAATTGATCGAATCTTCACCACTTTAATTTTGTACTCCGATGTACATCGCTAAACAAAAAAAACTAACAGTCGTTACCGCCTCAAAGAAGCCATTACTTGCTGGCGTCAGCGGCACTCGATACCGAGTAGTGATCGGCCAAAAGAAATTGACGCCTGATTTGGTACAAGCATCCCCCACCAGGTGACCTATATAGCCAAATGTCAGCGAGTATGCCCAAGGAAACTCATACGTCGCACATAAGAACCAAAGCCCGAACGCGGCAAGTAAACTATGTAGCGCTCCTCGATGCCCGAGAATGCCTTCAATCGGTATACTCAAAAACGGAACAATGCGCCCTACCCTGCTATGTCTGGTGTCAATGTCAGGCAGTAATGCTCCTAACATCGCGAAACCCATACCTGCAAATGACATCCAATAGAATGTGTCTTGCATGGTATTCATGCAGATGTAATAGGCGCTTGCTGTTGTTATTTGATGATTGATGGCCTTCACACGGCACCACCCTACTCAACAGCGTTGCCGTTTGTTGCCTTATCTACACGACGCTCTAAGTCTTTAAAGGCAATGTCGCTTGCTGCTCGAACGTCACGGAATAAGTCATCATTGCCATCATTGTTCGAATCGTATGGCATGAATGACAATAAGTAGACGCGGTACTGAGTACCTTCACGGATAATTTCTGTATCCGTTACGTCATAGTCAGAGAGCTGTGCGTTCGCCACCAGCTTATCGATTGTCTTTTCGGTCAACGATACGACTTTGCTTTCCGTTGTTGCTGAATTGGTTGTTTCTGATGTGTACGCACGTTCACTGCCCGATACGATTTGGCGATATTTCTTGGCCAATTCGAACTCAGCGTTAATCTTCGCTTTGGTTACCGCCATGTCTAAGTCAGAACTCATTCCTGTTCCGGCTGCAAAAAAGCCTTCACCGTTAGACTTCGGTGGTTTCATGTACCAAGATGGAATGTTACTCAGTGTCTCATCCACACGGTCAACCGTTGCGTCATGCTTCGCCTTTTCTACTTCCAATTTGGTCATGTCGTTAGATGCACAACCGACTGCCATGATTGAAATCATGAACGCAGCTAATGTTTTCTTTTGAGTCATTTTCATTGGTCTAGTCTCTTTTTAATGAATTAACGCTTTTGTTATACATACGCGAACTCATCGTTGAGAAAATAAATTGAAGTAGCGTTATAGCGACTGGGACCGTTGCGATGATTGCCCCAACACTCATCAAACCTGCCATTTCTTCCAGATAGATATTGACGCTGCTTAGAACGGTTGTGGTGTGTGAAGCTGCGTAGATTAAGCCGACATAAGTAAACACCCCAATCCACAGTGAGCCAGCCATTGCGATTTTGATGTCAGTGAGAGATGGAAGCATGTGCAGTGTTACTGAAGATAAAACCCAGATGAGAAACCACTGTTGCCACCCTGCTTTATTCATGAACAACGTTAGGTCAATTGTGTTGTTATTAAAAAGATACGGTGTCACTTGTGGTGAGAGGAAATACAGTGCGACGATGCTTGTGAAAATTGGGCCAATACTGACTATTACTTTTCGAATTGAACCGGAGATGGTCATTGGGTATTCGTAATTTACGTAGCCGAGCACGGGATTATCTTGAGTCGGCATTTGAAACAGTTTCACTTCGGTTACCTTAAACCCAACCAATTTGCACATCAGGTAATGTCCGAGTTCATGTAAAGGTACACCAACTATTCCCGTGATAAACACGAGTACTCTGCTCTTTTGGAAGCGCTCCATCAGATACTTAAGTACCCAAATGGCGGCAGCAATAGTTAGGAAGTGGATCATAGAGTTACCAATAAACGTAAAGACGGTAATAAGGTAACGTTTCCCTCAAACGATGTTTTCAATTAAAGAGCCAATTTTCGGGCGTTAATTGGCAATATTTATTGTTGACCGTGCCGTGCGTCTATCTTTCGGACCTTTATTTGATACAACTCACACCAATGGAGAACTTGTTGAAGTCTTTCTGGTTTCGTAGATTCATCGATCAAAAGCGCAGCCGCATTAGAAAGCTGTAGCTGTTCAAAATTCAATAGCCGCCCAGCTACACGGCCATCATTGTCATAATCCGCGTTCAGCATCTTGGCTTGATATTGGCACTTTGGAAAGGTCGTATAAGGGGAGTCTGACAGTATCGCGACTTCTCCGGATACATTGCCCAGCAGCAGGCTGACTTTTTCCGTCACGGATAATTCACACTTCTGGCCACGAAGGTCGATAACAGAAAGTACAAACGGCGACTCGGGGGTAAGCGTTCTTGCCCAAACACCATTGAGCTTCACATTTGAGGGCAGAGGATGTCTCGCAAAGATATTGAGAAACAACTCATCAGGAACAGCCTTTGGTCCTAAGTTCAACCGGGTGATTATAAATTTCTTCGGTATCTTACCGAGCTCCACCAGCGTGCTCGTGAGCATTGATTCCATTTCGGCTTCTTTCAACCACACCCCGCCTTGCTTTATCGGCAAGTTAAAGCAATCACCATAAAGTCCTTCACCATTTGCGAGCCCTTTCGATTTCAATATCAACGGCACACCTGCGCCACTGCCAGTATTTGTTCTGTGTTTGGCGTATGGAATTACATAGTTCATACCTAGCATATTCGATGTCCATTTTTGATTCTGTCATCATTGGTTATACACCGATTTTGGACTGGTTTAGACAGTTAGGATTTCTTTCAAAGACATTGATATATAAGGGCTCAAGGAGAATTCGCTAATTTTCAAAGTGGGGGGAGATTACTACTAAAAAATGGATTTCGTGATGTATATTCATAACATCACAAACAAGTTTAAGAAGGCATATTATGATTACTGAAATGATTAGCTCGCTAAGAGATTCGGTTACTCCATTCAAATTTGATGGTAGTACTTGTGATGTGCTTAAGGCATACAACAAAGATGGGTCCCCGAGCTGGCTCGATGAAAAAGGTGAGCTCATCGAGGGGATTTACATTGGTATGGAGAACGAGGTTTACCATGCCCTACCCGCGTATTCATCATCTCAGTTGAAACTGCTTGTAAAGAAATCCCCTGCCCACTTTTACAGAAAATACATAAGCGATATTGACCGTGGTAGAACCGTGTCGAAGTCGCTGCAACGCACCTTTGATGCAGGCACTTATGGTCATGAGTTGGTCCTAGAGCCTCATGGGTTCTATGACCGCTATTACCGCGATATTGTGCCAGCTGATTACCCAAATGCCCTTAGAACGGTCGCAGAAATGCAAGCGCTTGTTGAGAAGCTTAACATCCCTAATGTGCCAAAAAGCGCCAATAAAGAGCGTTTGATGAAAGAGTTATTGGCAGTAGAACCGACCCTGCAATTTTGGGATACGGTTTTAGAAGAGCACAACAATAAGGCTATCCATAAAGGTAAAAAAGCGATTGATGCCATTGTCTGGGACGATGCACACCGCGTACACGAAACATGTCGAGATAATGTTGATGCAGATGCATTGATTCAAGATGGGTTACCAGAGATCTCCTTTATCGCTCACTGCCCAGAAACTGGCTTGTGGCTCAAGTGTCGCTTTGACTGGCTACGCTTCGACTGTATTGCTGTTGATGTAAAAACAACTGCGAGTACGGACCCTGATGCGTTTGCCAAGCAAGCGGGTAACTTGGGATATCACATTCAAGAAGCGTTCTATACCTACGTAGCAAGCTTGCTTGAGGTGAACTTGGGTGCCTTCTTGTTTGCATGCATTGAGTATGTCGATGCTGATTTATGTGAAGTCTATGACTTACAAAGAAAGGAAGAATCGATGATTAAGTTCAAAGATGGGCTACATACATTGGCGACTTGCCTTTCTACAGGCGTATGGACAAAACGCGTGAATCTATCAGGAATCACTTCTATCACTATTCCGAAGTACTGCCGTTAATTGGAGGGCGCTATCATGACTAATCAATCACTAGTATTACAAGCAGTCGAGGCTGCACGTCCTCATTTTTCGACTATCGTTGCTGAGAACCAATCGGGTCTTGATACAGACTTAGAGCTGGAATATGTGGCATACATTCTGGAAAGCTTTGGTGAGTCGATTACCTCTAATATGGATGCGAACTCAGTGTATTGGAGCATACTGAACCAAGCGACCATTGGTTTGTCTGTTGAGGAAGGCTTGAATCACGGCACCTTTTTGTATCGTCACGATTATGTATCGAATTTCTTCGTGTTGGAATTTATGCCGACATACCACGGACTGATTCACTTAGCGTTCGAGTCAGGTGAAATGGCGCAAGTTACAGCGGATCAAGTTTTTAGCAATGACCAATTTGTCTATCATGGCTCTCGTTCACTGCCTGAGCATACTTCTCAAGGTGCCTATGCCAGTGGGGACTTACTATGTGCTTATGCTGTTGGGGAGACACTGGGAGGGCATGTTTATTGTGAAGCACTATCCCGTGAAGAGTTGGATGAGATCGAGCTTATGGCGGCTATGAGTTTCAGTTCTAACCAGTCGGTTTGGAATACTGCATTTGTTGGTCAGATGCGTAAGAAATCTGCAATTCGTAGAATGATGCGCTTGTTGTTCAATCAACTCGGTTTCGATAAGCCTCATTACCGCAGTCGTATTAAAACGCTCATGAGCGTAGAAGATAATATGTGGACGAACATGAAATCCACCATGGACCACGAGATCGCTCGTGGAAAGAAAGAGAAGCAATTATTAAGTTCAAACCAAAACAACGTTCCTGTTAACACCTTTGGACAGCCAATCAAGAACACCAATACTGTGTGTACTTCGAAGGTAGTTACACACACAGGTGAGTCTGCTGCTGATTTGATTAAGCGTGCAGGTTCCACTGATGGACCAAAAATGGAATTTATTCCTCCGGTTCAAGATGCAACAGAACAACCGTCAACTGATAACCCATCGCCAACCACTCTTGGTTCTGATGGCTTTATGGGCGGGTGGGGGTACTAATGACGAACACTGAAACTTACAACGAACCTGAGCGACTGCCTACTGCGAATATCATCACGCAAGGGAAGAAGAATGTATTCCTCACTCATTCTGTAGTGAGTGGTCGCTCCAAAAAACTGATCTACAAAACTAAGCGCAGCGATACCGGCTCTGTCAAAGAAGTTGAGTGTACTCAAGAGCAGGCCGATGTGTATATCCACCAGCAAGTCGTGAAGAGTTTGCGAACACATCCTGATGACATTAACTTGCCACATATGTCTATGTTAGGTCTTCCCAAGGAATATAAGGCAGTGCGTGAAAGAGATGTTCTGGTCCGTTTTCGAGTTCCCGAGGCGTCAATGTCTTGGATAGATAACGACATCCTCTCCGTTGACTCGACGACATGTTTCAATTCAGATTGCAGTTTTTTTCCTACTTCTGGCACAAGTAATTTTACCCTTGCTGTTCTGACAATTTACCCTGTGGATTCTGGATATTTTGCAACGTTGAAAACTGAACAAGGGTATACCGGTCTTCCTATGAGCCATTGGATGTCGTTAGTACCGATATGGCGAAAAACGGTGGTGAAGACAGAAATTGCGATTCTGATTGACAGTGAAGCTCAATCTGATTTACCTGGTCTTGCAAAGATGGCGAATAAACGCGGGTATACTTTCCTCGGAGCGATATCTGGTTTCTTCAATAAAGTAGAAGGCAGTTCTGAAGCTCTCCTTAGTCAGCTATCTGCCTGTAAGCTGTTTGCTGATGCTCGTGTCCCGGCTGAACCTACTATGGACGATGAATTTGGGTTTGCCTTTTCCATGGCCACCAATTCTGTGTATCGATTCGATGCAAGACGCTCAATTCTACTGACCATCATTGATTTCGATTCAAGCACCAATACATGGGTACTTGGCTTTACTGATACCGGTGAGCGATTAACACAGATCCCTTATTCTTATGACGACTTCTTTACGATGGGTTACCAAATTGCTGTTGTGGCGAGTTTTCGTGAGCAAGAATTAGTGAAAGTCTTTAGCTATCAATTCCACTCTAGTTGTCTCGATGAAGAGTCCTCTTCAAGCCAGCTAGAGACGAAAATTTAATATTCGGTGCTGCACCTCAAAGCCAATCTCCCCCCGTTTTCTATTCTCGGCCCCTGTTTATGCTTACCTAACGCCAATATGGGGGGAGGGGGTGTTTTGTTGATTTAGTATCTACTCATCAAAGACAAGAAGGTGATAGATACATGAATACAACTAAAGTGCCGAGCACTCACTCTGATCACGACACACAACCTGTACCCAGTCAGTTAATTGAATCGATGGAACGCTTTGAATTTGATTCGATGACAGAAGCACAGGTAGAAACCGCTTTTGAATACCTAATGGAGCAAGTGTCGTAGAGTATATCTCCGGCATTTTACCCGTGTTCCAATCTGTCATCATGACAGAATAGTAAGAGATTTTGATTGTTTAGTGTGACTAGCTTCATTCTGTTTTGCTTTCATCTTGTTGGCATTTCCACATTCTCATCACACCTGTTTGGTCACTACTACAACAAAATTTCTTTCTCATACATTGAAGCCTAACATTCAGTCAGTTCCCGCGTTTATGTATCGCAGAGCTGACTTTTCGTATGTTAGTGGTGGCTTCAAACCCATTACTCCTTACTCACGTCCGTTTATGAATTGCACAACATGGCCGATAAGTACAATAGTAGGACGCGTCCTACTATTTTAAGTTGTTGTTTTTGTTGTGTTTTGTTTTTTCCTCTATCGTTCCCCTATCTTTTGCAGAAAAGTACATCATTAGTTTAAAACTGTATCGTAAGTCGAATTTCAATGAATTTATCCAAAATTGACTTATTATATCTTTTCTTACCTTTAATATTGGTTCATACTAGCTTTCAAACAGGCCACTGGTGGATATTGCTATGGGAACAATGACAGAGAAACAGCTCAAGACGCTTGAATTAGTTGACGAACTTGGGGACGGAGGTGCTAAATTCTTGGAATTGCGCCGCGAAACAAATGAAAAGCAACCTCGTTCTTTCACACAAGCTGAGGCATTGAAGTACCTCGAATGTTCTCAAAAGGTATTGACCGATTTGACGAAAGCGTTAGGTATCGATCCTAAACGCTATGCTGAGGTTGGTATTCAGTACTACCTGACTCTTGAAGAGCTGTACTTGATCCGCGATAACATGCCGAATACCACCGTTCTTAAGAAAAGACACAAACCATTCCAAAGAACAGCGAAACAAAAGACGCAGATTATTGCCGTTCAAAACCAAAAGGGCGGGGTATCTAAAACGTCACTGGCCAATGCAATAGCGACAGGTTTGTCGATTAACTATCATGTTGGTTACAAGATCTGTCTTATTGATATGGATGGTCAGTCAACTCTGACGAGTTTCTACCCTCCAGTTCATAAACACGAAACCAAACACATTGAGCGAAATGGTGCTAAGTATATTTCAGACGCTCGCACCAGCATTGGCGACTTGATGGCACTTGATCCAAATACAGACACGTTTCAGGACGAGGTTCGTAACGCCGTTTCAGATACGCTCATCCCCAATCTGAAAATTATCCCTGCGTCTCAGTCCGATAGAGACTCGGAATCTTTGAGTGCCAGTAACCAATTAGCGGGACAGAATGTTGACCCTACAACCCGTTTGAAAAACATCTTAGATGCTCTCGACGGTGAGTTTGACATTATCCTGATTGATACGCCGCCTTCATTGGGCTTTGCTACGTTGAACAGCTACTTCGCTGCGACTAGCGTGTTGATTCCGTGTAAGGCGGAACATAATGATACCGATGCGACCTGCGCCTACTTTCAATATCTGGATAGCATCATTGGTAACTTCATTGCTAAAGGTCATCAAGGCTACGATTTTGCGAAGATTGTCATTTCCAATTGGAAGGGCAGTGACTCGGAACTGGACATTTTCAATGCTCTAGTCAGTCAGTTTGGTGATGCAGTGTTGTCGACCAAAATGAAACACAGTGAAGCTGTAAAACGTTGTGCGTCTGAGCATAGCAGTGTTTTCGAATTCTCTAGGTCAATGGACAGTAAGAAAGGCAAAGCGTTAGAAGCGGCACAGGCGAACTGTAAAGAAGTCGTGGCCGACATTCATAAGCTGATAACGGACGTTTGGAAACAACAGGACAAAGGTGAGGAGCAATAATCATGGCCAATAACCGTCTAAAGAAAATCGCTGCTGCTAACGCTGCTAAGGCCGCACAAGAATCACCTTCAATCACTGAACCTGAAGTGGAGAGTGTGTCGAGCTCACAACGCAAGCCCCAAGCCTTCATGGGTGGTAATGAGCGCGAAACCACTATGACCTTAGCACAGGGGAAGTTGGCTTCCATTGAAGCTTCACTAAAGGAGGGCGGCATTAGTCTCCAAGAGTTTTTAACTGAGACTAAGAAGCTGGACTTTGCGCAAACAGGTCGTGAGATTAAGTCCATTGATGGTACAAGCTACCGTGCTATCCAACGTACCTTGTCATACGATGAGATTATGACTTTGGTTAGGATTGACGTGGACAACGTTCGTGAACAGTCGAGCCGCAATACGATTCAACTCAACAAGATGAGTGATGAAATCGAGTTCGGTATGCAAATTTCACCTGTACTTGCTTACCAAGGTGAAGATGGCCTGATCTATGTCGTGGATGGCTCATGTCGTACTGATATTGCCATGGATAAAAAAGTGGGGCTGGACTTTGAAATATTAGATCAAATCCCAACACCTGAAACCATTACCTGGCTGGTGGCGTCGTCTGACATCAAAACGTCTTTCAATTACTACGAAAAGGGCAAGCTCTATTCTCGTTTGATGGAAGTGAATGATTGGTCGGCGTACAAATTAGAGAAAGAACGTCTATACGAAAAATCAGACATCTCACTCTCCCTCGCTATCTACTCGATGCCTGACAGTCTGAAGAGCCTGTTTTCAAACTATGCCTTTAGTAGCCGAGATGCCAAGTTCCTTCGTAAATTGATCGGCACGGTTTCAGAGAGTGAAGATAAGCAAAGTGCCTTCACGAAATGGATTGACGAAAACCGCTCAGAATTCGAAGCCATGAATGCAGAGGAAGTGAACAAAGAGCTTATTGCACGGTTGAAAGATTGGAGTCCTGTTTCTCCTAAATTGGGGGGCATTAATAAGGAACCTCAATCGTGGGCAAAGAATGGGAAGGTATCGGTATCATTCCAAGTCGTGAGTAAAACAAAGTCGAAAATTGAACTGAACAATGCAACGCCTGAGCAGATTGCTCAATTAGAAGAGTTCAGCAAAACTTTGTTTGGTTAGGGCGGTTTTTGGGTAGTAGGACGCGTCCTACTATAAACTCAGTGGCATAATTATCTCTTGATGCTGGTGGTCAAGCAGCCATGTAATAAAAGCCCTTGCTATAACACGATACTGACTTTCCCTGCGGTCTATTGTCGAACTAAAAAAAAGCTCCCATCATGATGGGAGCTTTCGATAACGATAAGTTATTGATTAAGAGCGTCTTGTAACTGCCCTAATACAAATGCCTTATCTTCTTCACTCTTTAAGTCTAGGGCTTCAATAAACCCTACACTGTTAATGAGTTCCTGCAATTTAACTTTATCCAAAGTTGGGCCAATTAACTCAAGGATATTGTGTAACATATCGACTTGAGCGTAAGGACCATATCCCCGACCCAATTCATGAGAATGGTCGATGAGGGAGTCAGTAAATGAGTTCATAGTAACTCCATACTTGGTGTTCTACCGTACAAAGACAGGTAGGTTGGCGGGTTAGTGTGGTTACTTAGTTTCGGTAACTACAATGTCAGTGCCTGAAAACGAAACAGTGAACGTGAGGTTGTTGAGGTTGCGCTTCATACCAGAGTCCCTGAATGCTTCATCAAGCATTTTTTGAATCAACACTTCAGGGCTTGACGCTCTGAGTTTGTTGTACAATTTCTCAAGCAGATAATTGTCGCGGTCTTTGTCACTTTCACTAAAACATCCCCATTCATCTTCGTAGTTGGCATAGATTCCTAGTGCGGTTGATAAATGTTCTCTTTCTGGAATAACTAACGTTCCATAATCAAATTCATCACCAGACACAACTACGGCATCCGTTTCTATGACTACCTGACCATATTCTCCTTTCAGCGTGTATTGGTCGCACATAACGACAGGTATTGAATACATGCCATTGAGTTTGGCCGTCGAAGTAGGGTTAACCAATTCGATACTGACATCGAGTTCACTCACTTCGCGGATTTCACACTTGTGGATCCAGTGGTCTGCATGCAGGCCGCACACGTTGACAAACAAAACATTTCTTAAGTGCTTCAGGTAGTTGATGTTGATGGTATCTTCTTCACTTTCATGCTCTGGGAGGGCAAAGAGTAAAGATGATTCCACTTCAGCGCGAGAAATCGGCTGTTCAAGTTGGCTATGTTCTACGCCATCATATCCAGCGAGTCCGAGCTCGTAACTTTTGGTATCCCCAATCTCAGACTTCGTTAAATAGTCAACGTTGTTGAGAACTTGAGGGGCATAGTTCACGGCTTTTCTCCATAGTAAACGGTCGAACGCAAACGACTGGCCAAGACGTTTCAGTTCTTTTTGGAGGAACTGCATCATCAGGGTTTGAACACTCGTTCGAATTGATTGCTTGACAGTTTCTGCATCTAACAATTCAGCTCGATCAGGCATTCTTGCTTTTACATCGTCGTTCAAGTGAACGATATGATGAGGGTTTAACTGGTTTGAACTGGTGACCGCATTGGTGCTAGAAATCAGTGCGCCTTGCAGGTATGCCAGCCAAGATAAACCGTTGTGTTTAGTGTCAAAATAGATACTCCCGTATTCGAATTTGTGCTCGATGTATTGGGTCGAACTTTCTAAAGTCGTTCTTGAGTGATTTTTAAACATCAGAACTCCATTTAGAACGACGTCAATGTCATAGCCTTCACCAATTCGATCAACCTCACGGTCATATTTGCTAGAAGTTAAATAGCCAAATAAAGCGTCGGAAATACCTTCCAGTTCAATCAATGTACCGTTCCCTCGCAGGCTGTCTTCTATCACGATAGATTCACCCGAAAGGATGGCTTCAGTACTTGATGAAAGCATTTGATGCTGACTTTGGATTTTGATGTGTTCGCACGCGAAGAGAGTGCTTAAAAATCCCATTCCGTATGGATTACATTTGTCTACATCGCTTGACCAGCCTGACTCCGCGATAGAAAGAAGCTTTTGCATGTCTGCGATACCCGAACCATCGTCCAGAATCGTTAAGCAGGCACGGCCATTTTCGACTGATGTGGTAAACGATATGGTTGTAGCATTGGCGCGGGAAGCGTTTTGAATCAATTCATTGATCACTTTTCCGGTATTGGAAAAAATCGCACCAAGGTTCGAAAGAAAATTGTTTTCATTAATTTTGATTTGAACTGAGTTGTTTGAGTTAGTCATAGTCTTATCCTCGATATAGGGTAGGTAATGAATCTGCGAAGCGCTGGGTGAGCACATCACAAGGGGTTACAAGCCGGTTATAAGCGCATTCAACGAGACATAAATGCCTGAAGGGGAACGATTGACCGGGAAGTTTCATCCGATTGGATGAGGTTCGTTGTCATTGCTGGACAATGAGGTTTGTTAAGTGCTGGTGGAAGTACCAGGTTCTAACAGGGGGTTAAACTCTGTGTTTGTGAATCGTAAATGTTAGCCAAAGTGTTATGCCTGCCAAAGCCCAAGAGAGTAGGGTGATCAACAAAACATGACGCCATGTTTCACAGAATTCGACCACATTATGGAATGCAGAAGGGAAGTCTGTGCTACGAACGACAAGAACAGGGTGAATACAGAAATAAACCGTCGTTAAACCAAATAGTATGGTGAACAAAGTGCTTAATTTCATGGATAGTTCCTCACGGGTAGGTGATATCGCAGGTACACAAAAAACACCAAAGAGGTGTGTGTTTTGAACCGTTGATTGGGGTTAATTACGGGTAGTAATGCGAGTGGGTAACTCTTGTTGGTGTCAAAGTGCATTGACAGTAAGGACATGCATAGCATGGGAGAATTGGAAGCTCTCCAGCTTGGAGAAAACGATCACTAATACTAGTGATGATGTTTTCGGGTTGAACCGTATCAATCTAGCGTATGGGGCTGAAATAAATGGCAATTAACGAATCCAAAATACATGTTTCGAGCTCTCGTTCAGTGGGTTACGTACTAAGTGGGGGGAGATTGCTAGGCCAGGTATGGGAAACGTCGTATATTGAATTCAACGAATAGCCGGGGAGCAGCAATGGAGAATGAAGTAAAGCGGGTAATGTGGCATAGCCATGGATGTCGTGAGCTGATTGATGTGATGCGTTCATTGTCTCTCAGTGACATCCAATATCTGTGTGAGCAGCCAAGCCCAGTTACCACTGAATTTATTGACGAGTTCGCTCATTCAAAATGTTATGTCTTGTGCGAGGGTTTGATTGTGGCTGGAGAACGTAGCCGGTTCCCGATTCGAGGTGTGATTCTGTCTGAGTATGGCGTTGACCTTCATTACCTCAATGCTTTCGATATTGAAGGGAAAACGATATATATCGATGCCTATGGGCTATTTACACGTATTGAAGATATCTCAAGGCGCTATCAGATCGACGAAGCAAACATGACGGTTTTTGAGTTCGACTTCTATGGACTACAGTGCCGAAACCCTGACATGCCGGTCGTCGTCCTTCGGGAAACGTTAGATGCGCTTAGACATGGTATTGGTTCACCCGTGGACTACGTTCGCTTTAGAGACAATGCTTGTCGTCACTTGCTATTGAATATTCAAAATGAAATTAACTAGGAGGGAAGTATGTTAGCTCAGTATTTTGATCGTATAGATGAAAGCATCGACGCGTTGCTGGCCACCGACTTAACAGAGACTCAGAAAAAAGCGATCTTGGCGTTGGTGAAAGACTCTAGCGAAGAGGTGTTGGCCTCATATAACAGAGCGGTTCGAGCAGAAACCAAAGTCAATGTGATGAAGACGAAGTATGACACGATCTGTTTGAGTGCGATGGATGCCGCGAGTGGAGTGCATTAAAAAAGGCCACTGTGAAAGTGGCCAAGCTGTGTTGTTTGCTAGTTTTATTGGTTTTGTTACTCCGATTGTTGCGAAGCCAGCCTGTTCATTTCATCGACGGACATTAGCTTAACAACAAGAGAATCTGGTAACTGACCATGCACACTAGCTGCAGGTAGCACCACTTTCCCTTCAGAGTTCAATATCTGGATCATGTTGTTGTTATATTTTTCTATAGCAGCAAAATCATAACCCTGAGATTTAAGAGCCGAAAACGCTTTACCAAACGGGTAAAACACAATGGGGTGTTGGCTTAATGACGTTTCACTTTGTTTGTCGATCACCATCATGGCATAAGCCATTACCCCTGATAGGACCATTAACCACACTAAGATGATCTTCGGCAATAGATTTGACGTCTTACTTTCCGTTTGCGTTTGCGTTGCTTCAATCACGGTCGGTTCTTCGTCGCCTTTAGGTTCGTCGGGCATTGTTGGTTTTGATGCCTTCTCAATGAGTTGTTCAAGCTCCTGACTGGAATTCGACGCCTCAGTTGGTTGGTCATTTTTCTTTTCATTATCACCAGTGGCCATATTAGATCTCCTTAAACGTCAGTTTTAAAGGGGCTTGAAGTAGGAAGGTCACTTCTTGCATTGCTGGTACGTCAACGGTTGGCCAGATTTCTTCCAACATTTTTACGTAGTATTCCGAAATGCGGTCCAAAGATGAGGCGCCACCTTGGAGTACTGCCGAGGTGCCTAGTGTCCCTAGATCGGGTGTTTGAAAGCCTGTTCCGTCAGAGTTGATGTCGACACCCGGCACCCTTGATGGGGCAATACCTTGTGCCAGTCCAGAAAAGAAACCCGCCCACATGGAGCCTTTCAATACTTCACCGTTTCGAGCAACTAACGTGCCTGGAATCCCTGCCTGACCGTCAGAGCCAGTAGCAAAGCCTTGCGCCGCTGCTTCTGCCGTGAGTCCGTCCTCATCGATGCAGACCACTTTTTCTAGTCTCATGTAGGCTCTGCGGTCTGACAATTGACCAATGCCGGATAATAGTGCCTGACAGTCTCTTAGGTCAGCACGATAACCATTTGGCAACAGTGCATCTGTCTTGATGCGCATGACCGCCGGAAGGGGCTCTCTCGCTGAACCAATACTGGTTGGAGCTTGCATGCCTGATAGCAAAGTACCGGTTACAAGGCTGGTGGTTGGCAATGAAATTGAATACCCTTTTTGCTCAGGTTTTTGCTGATAGTTCTTCAAGGCTGCAGCCAACTCCATTTCTTTCTGATTCAATGCCTCACGTTTTTGCGCCTCTGACATTTCATCTTCATCGACCAGTTGGTTCGCTTCTACTAAGGTTTTTACACGCCCGTCTTGCAACAAAATCGCATCATTCCCTTCATCGACACTTCGAATGCCTGCAAGAGCTGGGGGAGGGGAGCTGCGCAACTGGCTCACTTGTTGGTTCGGCACGCCATTAGTGTCGACAGTGATTTCCGTTGCGTTCCCGTGTCGATCTACAACGACTTGGCGGCCTTGTCGGATTTGGTTCGGATCATAGTTGGTTCTTTCCAATTGTCGTTTGCCTGACTTCCATTCGGCAATCTCAGCATCTTGATCGGCCATTTTTTGACGAAGACCATCGACCTCTTGTCTTAACAGGTCGTACTGGTAATTGTCATTACGTGCCGACGACTTTTTATCGATAGCCGAAATTTCAACTAAGGCGTCACGAACTCCGTCAACGTCTTCCCTCTCTAGTTGGGTACGTGTGCTCGAAGGCATGAACACTTTTTCGATTTTATTCGCGTCTGCGTTCGGTCGTTGAATTTTGCCCGGATGAATAAATTGCATCGCAACATAGGCGGCAGGAACAATACAGACGCCAATCACCCCATATCGGAAATTTTTGTTGGTTTCCCAAAGCTCTTTAAAGTTAATCTTCATGGTTCACCTCGATTAATCCAGAAGTGATGGACGTTCATTGCGAGAATGCATACGTTGGTAGTACAGTCGGTCGCGCAATACGTATACTTCGGTTTTTTCTGATGGCTTTAAGGTCGCTTTGTTTAAGATACCCGTTGCGATCACGTCATCATCTACCCAGCAATCCTGCTCTCGCAAAACCACATTTCGATTCGTAACGTTTTTAACCAATACAACGTCCACGATTCGTCGAGACGATATTAAACGTTGTTTCGTCTCTGCATATGTTCCAAATCGACAAGGACGTAACGCGTCTCGCGGAATGTTGGTCTGCAAGTCAAAACCTGTAGGTGTTGCTTTTCCTGCCGTTTGCGCAAACAGTTTGTTGATACCCTCGACGTATGGAGATGACTTAACTTCAGGATCACTGGCAATGGCCAATTCAGATTCCATATCTTGAATGCGCTTTTCTTGCTCAATTTTATCCTGTTTTTTGGACGCCAATACGCGGTTCACTTTTGCTTGTAGTGCTTTGTTGTATCGGACATCGACTTGTACCATTGCAGGCATGACATCAAGTGGCCAAATCGTTAAGTTAACTTGGGTTTCAGGCACCCCTTTTTCGAACATAATGATATTAAAAGGGGCATCGTTGTTAGATGTGAAATAGATAAAGCTACCATCCACTTTCATGACAACATTGGGATCTGAACTGCGAATGTTAATTTCTTTGAAAGAGGTGCGAATACTGTTGAGAATGTACTTTGCTGCAGGCAACGTAATATTGTCTGAAGGGCGTAGTTTGTACTTCTGAACCGGCTTAAACTTTTTCGCCATTTGTCGCTGCATACGTTCGAATGCAGTCAGAGAAGGTTTCGGTGGTTGGGCCGTTGGTGGTGTTGCGACAATCACGTTCTTGTCTGATTGGGTGACTCTTCCAAATTCATCGACGGATTTTGTGCTGACAATAGGTTGCTTCGCAGCTGGGTCATTGACTGGAGTGAATTGACTTAATGACTTTTGCTTATCGGTCGGTAAAGATTTGACTACTTGGTCAACCATTGCCGCAACAGCTGCTTTATTTTCTGGTTGCGTTGTTTGTCGCTCCACTTTCGAGCCAACAGGTTCAATAGGGATGACGTTTTGGTTTGCCATTGCACCGAATGATAACGTGGCACAAAGCAAGGTCGTATATCTAGCGAGGTGATGTAAATTTTTCATAACGGGACCTACTTGTCTTGCTTGCGTTCGATACGATTGCGTTCTATCTGCGGAGCGCCTTCGTATTGGTCAATGGACTTCATCTTTGGACTACCGTGTGCATTGGCAATCTTGAGTTCGTATGTCCAGCGTACTGCACGGCGTTCATCGCTTTTATTGCCGCGTTTCTTCCGCTCAGTAAGCTTACGCTCGCCGTAAACAATCACTTTGTCGTATTTGTTATCGTAGAACACATCTAATACGTTGAACTCTTGCACTTGGTCCCTGATGTCTAAAGCTTTCACATGACTGATCACTTGCTCATTCAATGCATCGTAATCTCGAATGGAGAGCATTGGTTTGAGCGTATCTAAGACAATATCCACATTACGGACATTCACGTTACCAAGCATGCTGGCAATGAATATGCCCCATTGCTTCTTGTAACCTGAGTTGGCTTTGTTGCCTATCATGACAATTTCTTCAGAGAAATTAGGCGGGGTAACAACGGTGATGGGTTTCGCTGTCATTACCTTAAACGCTAGAAATGCGCAGATAATGATGGACAGCCCCATCATCTTCGTCATTTTGTTGCTGTGGTCGATGGCTGCTTGCCAAGAACGTTGGACATTCGAATCTGAATCATGCTCCAGTTCAGACTCATCCTGCCCCTTTTTTTTGCGGTTAAATATATTCATAGCAAACCTCAAACTTTTGCTAAAACAACACATAGAATTTAAAAACGGATCGCTACAAAGAGTTAGCGAAAATAAGTACGGTTAAATGCTTCTGGAAACGATTTACGGGATTTAAAGTTAATGATTCCAGCCCACCACAACATGTGTTTGAGCCGACCTTTGGGATAGTTATCTTTGACCCATGAATAGGCGAGAGCGAAAAGAATGGCGATTCCACCGATAAGTAACAGGTTCTTGCTGATGTGTCCGATAGCGATACCGACAAGCAAAATCCCCGCTGTATCCGACTCCATTCCGATCACCGATTGTTTGTCGTTTACTCGAAGTGGCACATAGGTTTGATTGTTCGGTAGTTGAGGACGAGCATCATTATTGATGTCTAACTTACTCATATGACCCCCTTATGTACTTCTGGGCCTCTTCTATAAGGCCCAGAGACATCTGTTGCTTTATACCGGAAGACCGGCAGTTAGCATGGTAGTGATAATGGTTTGAAGTTGCGCCAGCACCAGCATGATGATGACAGAAACACCAAGACCGATAAGGTTTGGTCGAACCATTGAGAAGATGATGATCCCTGCGAAAGAACAGAACGCGATAATTTGTCCAGGAACACCTTCAGCAAAGCTCACTAGTTCATCAAATAGGCCTTGGAACGCATCACCACCTGAACCGGCAATGGCCGAGACGGTAAAAAACATAAGCGCGAATGTAATTAAGCCGAGGTATGTCGTCTTTGAATCTACTTTTTGTACATCATTGACGTTGATTGTGTTTTGCATAGAAATATCTCCAATAATTCCGGTAAATACCTTTGAAGTAGGCCCTTGAATCATTGCAGGTAACCTAATTTTGAATTCCAAATAGTGAGCCGTTTTTTTAGGTTTATTTGTTTTTTTACATAAGCACCTGTTATTTAAGCTTATTTTTATGTGGCAAAATCTTGATTTATCCAAAATTTCATTGTTGAGAATCAATATGCTTTATTGAGTTCCATGCATCGACCAACTGTGACTTTCATATTTCAGGCGGTTGACGGGTTCTGAGTACAGAGCTGCAGCCAGAATAGAAAGGGCTTCGATGGCGATGATTTCAACCACCAGCGATACCAAACGGGGGGAGGTTTCTAGGTACTCTGACGAGGGGACGTTACTATCAATAGACAGCGTTTCTGCCGAGGAGAAGAATCATGAATGAACGATATTTGGCTTTCAAACAATGGTGTCCAACTGGCACCAATTGGGAGTTCATGGCTTTTATTGCTAAACGAAAAGCGGAGTTTACGGGTCAACCGGCTTGCTCGGGGCATATCTCTGACCAGAGTGCATTTTCGGCGTATATCAAAGATTGGGTATCCGCTAATACCACCAGCAGCGCCCATTCTTAGATTCCTTTATCTAATGGGTTTCTTCATGTGTATGCGGTTTGTAGATTTCCGCTAATGATTTGGGACCTTTCTTTTTGGTCTTTTTGGTGGTGGCAGGGGAGTGGCTGTCGGTTTGTTGGATGGCTTTTTCGTGTTCTTTGGCAGCATCCGAGAACGCATTGCTTTTCATTGCGTTTTTTCGAAGTTTATTCAAGCGGTCGAGTTTTGCTTCAAATTCAGGCGTCATACTATATCTCGCTAGTTATGCACTAACTTTGTTATACGACGAAAACCATGACAGTTTAGCAATTTACCAGTCCATTTTGTTGAGTTGGGTAATTTCGTCTTTTGCTCTCGCTATTTGTCAATCTGTAAACTCAGTTAGATACAATGATGAGGGTATGGAACAACCGAAGAGGGTGAACATGGATCGTGTTATTCAAGAGCAAATCCAACAATATGCATTCAAACGCTTTCCCATTTTGTCAGGAAAGCCTCTCAAACCTCTTGCCATCGGAGCTGGTGCCGCTTTGCAAGAAACGTTGTGTCAATCGTTCAGTCAGGCAGACGTTTCTTTTTTTCTGGACCGTTTTTTCACCAGCAGAGAGTACAAGCTGGCGCTGATTAATTGCTATCAAGCTTGCTATACCCGGTATAACCTTGATGGTTCGCCCTCATCAACGACAGTGAATGAACATGAGTTATTGGGACTCGCAAGGCATGGTATTTTCAAAAACAAAAAGGGACTCACGGATAAGGCCGCTCAATTGGTCAATGAACAAAAGCGCTACGTCTTTGATCGAAGGAAACAACTGAAGGACAAGGTTCTGAGATTGAAGCAGTCGGGTTTTAGTGACCAATTCTTGTTAGACCGATTGGGTAAGCGCATTCAACCATACCTGAAGGTCAACTCCAAGGCTGGGCAATTTTATTCGGATAGCATGGTCAGTGAAGCGCGAATGATGAGGGAACGCACAGCTTCAATGACAGTGAAAGAAGTCAAAGTGTTTCAAAAATCACTGTATGACCAAGGTGTTCCCGTCTATTTAATACTGATGGCCACAAACCATTATGAACCAATGCTTTATGAGTTGGTGAGAGATGGCGAACCGGAAAGGAAGTTCCCACAAGTCGCCTAACTGAAAAAGAGCACACAATGGTGCTCTTTTTACATGGGAACAACCAAACTAATGAAAGGTTGGCGTTGCTTCTGCACGCATGTTCAGTAGTCTGAGAACCAATTTGTCGATCGCTCGTTTTTTCGTAAAACTGAGTTTTTCATACGGCTCAGTGTCAAACAAATCGCACATTAGACCGGATTGTCCGTTTTGGTTTACATCGTGTGTTTCGGTGACAAAGCCAGAGCCATCTTCTTTTCTTTGAATCGGCCAGAATGTGCATGTCTCGTCTACACGGTCATTGATCAAAAACACCATATACTCTTGTCGTGTAGGCGACATCGAAGGTTTGATGTCTGGGTTGGTACTCATCCAAGCTTCTAGAACGAACGTGTATTTGAGCACGTTGAGTTTACCCATAAGAACGCGCAGCGCCATGGTCATCTTTTCTTTGCTGTCTTGGTCTGAGATTGGGAACGAATAAATGCGTACTTTGCCATCAGCACATTCCAATACGATTGATGGATCAGCAGTACTTCTTGCCTTGAGTAGATCGTTAGCGACGATTTTTTGATTATTCATGTCCATTATTAGCCTCTCTTTGCCTTTCAGGAGTCTGTGTGATTTGTATCAGTCGTAAGTGATCTCGTAGTCACTGCCGTCTTGCCATGGCGTTTGAGTAATGATGTAGGCAACTCGGTTAACCCAATGCCATCCATTGACAATCACCCATTTACTGTCGATAGGCTCCCCCAGCTCATCTTCTTCTTCATCTACGTCAATCTCAATGATCGTCCAAACTCGACTGGCGTCGGTTTTTTTGATGGTTTCTAGGTCGTTGCCATAGGTTTCGAATGAGATGCATTTTTCATCAAGGAAGATGGCGCTACCCCCATTCTCATTGATGATTGGTTTAAAGGATTCCACCCAAGTTTCAAAAGTAAGGTTGTTCATGCTGCATCTCCGTGATTGCGGTTTAGAGATACTTTAGTGGATGAATGTAAGGGCTCCCCCCGTATTGGTTAGCACGGTAGATAGCGATTGACTTGCCACAGTGAGTGGGGGGAGGGGAGATAGGTCGAATCTATTCTTTAGCTGTCATCACACACAACAGATTGGAGAAATCTCATGGCAATGTTTTGGGGCAACAGTTGGTATCAAGTCATTCATGATGAGATCGCATATTGCGGCGTTCTAATGCTATCGAAGTACCCAAGTGCTGATGGTGGTTACGACAGTAAAGGCAATGAGGTTGTAGAAGTGATCATGCCTTCGTTACCTGAAAATTCAGGCTTTTCCTTCATTGAGCATAAAGACCAACGATCAGCGATGCTGGCCTGCAAAAGTCATATCTTAGATAAATCGAGATTGGATTTGCTTGCTCACTTATGGGTGGTCAATGACGCTCAATGTGATCTTGAAGAATATAAGGTTCAGCTGAAATCCGATCCTACCGAACTTCAGTATTGGGAATCGAAAATTGCCTCCAGCAAGAAAACCATTGAAGACTTTCAACTTAAAGCCAAGAACTTGAAGCAAATTCGTAAAAGTAAAATCAAGGAATTCCTCGAAAGCGAAATTGTGGACATCGCGACAAAGCACGCTCACGAACTGGCATAACCTAACTGGAACGGGACGTGGGCAGCACCCAGTCCCTAACGTTTTAAATTGGAGGTAGACATGAAACAACCGTACTTAGTCGTTACTCACGCAGAAGGTTTCGAACCAGAATCATACCTTGTTTATGCCACGGACGAAGACATGGCATGGGAAAGGCTCCTTCATTGGCTTGAAACCAAACAGTTACTTGATGGAACGACCGAGCAATACCTAGACCATTGCAAACTATTGGATGACATGCAAAGAACAGCAGTTGAAGCTCCGGATGAGGTGTGTCAGTTCGATGCTACATATGAAGCGCTGGATTTCGAGTTCTTAGAAGCATTCGCTCGTGATTCCCTGCCTGAAACGGAAGCCGCTGTTTTGTCGTCATTGATGGAAAAACTCAAAGCTGCTCATGAAGCTCGTTATTGCTAACGGACACCTTGTTCGATTCTTTCTCTTAACGCCTTGGAGATCATGACATGAAAGTTGATGTGTATCTGAACTTACATCGCTCCACCTATACGATGCGTGTGTATTCTATTCGGTCACGAGAGAAAGAGTCTTATGGAAAGGTGATTGGCTACTCTTCCTCAGTGTCATTGATTGACTGTGAGTTTGTCGTAAGCGAGAAGGGGCAAGCAAGGGTTAAACGCGAGCAATCGAAACTGGTGCATGCTGTTGTCGGTGAACAACAAAGATTGAAACTTTTCTGTTACGCAGAGCTGATTGCTACGTGACGCTATAGCAAAGATTTGACAATAAAGATCAAAACTCAATTTCACTCAATAGGCCAACTTAAAGCAAGAAGTAACAATAAAGTTAGAAACTTTTAGATGCTTTTTGTCGTAGTCTGTCTTTTGTTGTGATTACCGAGGGAGGTTGACGGTCTAAATACCGAAGGATTCTGTCGTTGCTTTATTCATAGTAGTCCACTATTGCAGATTAGTTTCTATTCGATAATTGATTCCTCGGCACGTGCCTCCCGTAACTCTCTTGTATTCAGCTTTTCTTCAAGCCAGATGTTCCTTACTGTTGAGTGACTAATCGAGATGTTAAAACGCTTTCTCATCTCACCACTTATCCTAATAGAGGTTAGGTGAGGCGATTTGAGTGTTAATGAGATGACGATATTTCGAGTCTTTTCATCGATGCGATTATTGTTGTGTGATTGACCATACAGACGTTTCAAAGCAAGTGGGCCATGGGCTTCAAGTAATTGACGGTTGTTGTGAATGCTTTTGACAGAACAACCGCTTTGTCGAGCCGCTTCTCTAACATTCCCTAACTCATTGGCAAGCTCTATAGCCTCGATCTTTTTCTGAACCTCTTCTCCGTATTCTTTCCTAGAGCTAGGCTCAGTAAGCTCTTTAATCGATAACTCTCGGTCGGCAAAATAAGCCGTAAAACCACCATCAAGTTGCTTACGTAGTTCGACTTGTTGACTCACGATAGAGTGCCGTAATGGGGAGGTAATTTGATACATTGCGTTGGCGTAGCTGAAGGTATGATCTCGACGGATTTTTCGATATTCTTTTTGAATACATATCGCGTCAATGTTGAGGTACTTCGGAACGGGTGTATGCTCAGAGCGCATTAATTTGGCGTTGACTGTGAGGGTCGTTGCCCAATACTCAGGGATGAAGGTATTTTGTAGGTAGTTATTTGCACTGATCATATCAGTAACCCCAGCCAGCCTTAACTCAGGGACTAGACGATCTTGGAACGTATCAAAAGCACGTTCGATGCGACCCTTGCCTTGAGGCGAATTGGCAAAAATAATTTCTATACCCAGCTCTTCACAGGCTCGTTGCATCTGGGAGAAGTGGCAACGTTTTGGTCCACCGAAGATGCCCGCTCTATCGACATAAAGAGTCTTAAAAAGCCCTTTTTTCTTGATATAAGTTTTCATTACTTTGAGGCACCCTTCGGTGGTTTCTGAAGGAAAAAACTCCGCATGAACCTCACTGGTTGCATCATCAATCATGGCGATAAGACAGGATTTTTTATCACCGAACCAAAGGTGCGGACTGCCGTCCATTTGCAGCATTAAGCCTTCGGCTTCCATACGCTCACGTCGTCTTCTTACCTTAGAACGTCGATGTTTGGCTCGTTTTACATGATGGATTTCATGTGCCCAGGTACGAAGCGTCTCCCGTTTTACTTTGATGCCTTCAAATACCTCTAACATATCGGCGAGATGAAGCATGTTAAAGTCGTAATACTTGGCCTTTATAAGAGCTTGAACTTGTTGCTTTAAGGTAATGGGGATTTTATTAGCGGGTGCCCTTCCTGTGTTGCCATGAACCACAAATCGGATACCATCAGAGCGATATCGCCTGAGATAACGTTCAATGGTTCTGCGAGACTTATTGAGGAGCTTAGAGGCATTAGTAATTGAGATTTTACCGAGAGCAACTTTTGCGATGATATCCACGGTAAGCTGAGATTGAGTATTCATAACGATCATCCTATACACCCCTGACTAATTCGTAGCACTAGTCAAAGGATTACGTAAAAATAGAGACCGTCAATTTCCCTCGGTAATTAAGCGAATGACAAAGTCGCTTGGTAGTTACGATACGACAGAATCGCTTGGTGATCACAGCTGCTGCACAAATTATTCTGAATCAAAAATGCCCCATTATTAGCTTCGAACTGCTCTATATTGAAAATATTAAGATGCATTTTTATGCAAAAGCATGCCTCACCGATATTACTTATACCGCTAATGCTATAAAATGGTTGATTAACTATTATTTGCATATGGTAAGGAAGTCCGGTGACAACATCGAACCCCTCACAGAAAAAAGCAATTCAACACCATCAAGGCCCTCTGCTGATCATCGCGGGCCCGGGGTCAGGTAAAACCTATACACTGGTAGAGCGCATCATGAATTTGATTGATGTATATGGTGCAAAGCCTGAACAGCTCTTAGTCGTGACGTTCACTGAAAAAGCAGCGCAAGAGTTGAAGACTCGAATTTCGAATCGACTCTTAGAGCGAGGTTCGCATTTCAACGTCAACGAAATGTACTTAGGCACTTTCCACTCTATATGCCTTCGTATTCTGGAAGAGTACCGCGAGTTTACACGTCTCAAGCGCAGCTTTGTGCTCATGGATCAATTCGACCAACAGTACTTCCTTTACCAAAATTTGCGTGAATTCAGCGAAATAGAAGGCATTGAATTCATTCAAGGTGAGAGTAAAATCCCGGCTTGGGCTAAATCTGAGAACTTATTGGGCTGGCTTAATAAGGCCTCAGAAGAAGTACTTGATATTGAACAACTGACTCAGTCAGATGACGTGGCGATTTCAGCTTTGGGTGCAGCCTACACGGCCTATCAAGAACTCTTGAAGAAACACAACTCTCTCGACTTCTCATGCATCCAGCTTGAGACTTTGGTGTTGCTGCAACAGTACCCTCAAGTACTTGAGGAGCTTACAACAAAGATCACCTACTTGATGGTCGATGAATACCAAGACACCAATACGATTCAGGAGCAACTTTTACAGCTTCTGATGGGAGCTAAGCGTAATTTATGTGTGGTTGGTGATGATGACCAAGCACTCTATCGCTTCCGAGGTGCTAGCGTTCGTAACATCCTGGAGTTTCCGGCTAAGTTTACTCTAGGTGAATGCGCGCAAGTTAAGCTATCCATCAACTACCGTTCTCATCCTGACATCGTAGGTTTTTATGATACCTATATGGGTGATAAGCCTTGGTTACGTGGCGGTGTTAACTACCGTTACAGTAAAACCATTGAAGCGCGTGATGATGGGTTTGATGCAGGGCCAACGGTTGTTAGTGCTATTACGCCAGAGGGTGATGACTGGCATGAAGATGTCTATCAAATGCTCATGCACCTAAAAAATGAAGGCAAGCTTACCGATTGGAACCAAGCAGCGTTTTTATTCCGCTCCGTAAAAGCGGATAAGGTAAGAGCGCTTGCGCAATCTCTTGAAGAAAAAGGGATTCCTGTATACTCACCACGCGCAAATCTGTTTTTTGAGCGAGAAGAAATTCGTCATTTAATTGGTGCATTACACATGGTATTTCCTATGGTGATGTTAGATCGCAAGAAAAAGATCCAAGAAGGCAAACGGCTACCGATCTGGGATTACTACGAACAACAATGCATCGCATCTTTTATTGAAAAACTGCGCCAACCGGAACAATCAGATTTACTTATGTGGTGTAAGCGCAAAGCTGCAGCGCACCATAACATGACAAAGAACGCGGAATCTGCTTTCCTTGGGTTGTTTTATGAGCTTCTTCAGTTTCCTTTGTTTTCGCATTTCTTAGAGCAAGAGAACGGACACGAACGTGCACAGCGTAACCTAGCTCAGATGAGCAGAATGCTTGGGAAATTCGAATATCTGCACCATATCAGTGTTTTGAGTCCAAAATACTTGCTGAGAAACCTAACGTCTTTATTCGATAACTTCTTGAAGTTTCTCTTCGAAGGTGGAATCGATGAGTATGAGGATATGTCTGAATACGCACCGTCTGGTTGTGTTTCGTTCTTGACCATTCACCAATCGAAAGGGTTGGAGTTTCCTATTGTATTCGTCGGTTCGCTCGAAGCAGTACCCAAAAAACAATACACTGACTTAGACGAAATCATCGAATACCAGTACATGGCCAAACCCCCGTTTGAGCCGTTAGAAGATACCAAGCACTTTGACTTCTGGCGCCTTTTTTATACGGCTTTCTCTCGCCCTCAGAACCTACTTGTTCTCACTGGCCAGGAGAAATCTGGTCACGGAAAAACGCCATCAAAGTACTTCACGGATTACACTTCAAAGCTCCCATATTGGCGAGATGTGAAGCACAAACTTGCTTCTATTGAGTTTGAGCAAGTTAAAGACGTAAACATCAAACACGAATACGCATTTACATCGCACATTACTTTGTTTGAGACCTGCGCAGAGCAATATCGCTTATTCAAGGAACTTGAATTTCAGCCGGTTAAAGCAAGCCCAATGCTATTCGGTACCTTGATTCACGAAACCTTGGAAGATGTGCACAAAGCAGCGCTTCGCGGGGAAGAAGATAAGATAACCAAGGAGAATATTGGGGAATGGCTCCAAGATAACTACCAAAATCTGGCTAACCGCGAGCGAATGTACTTAGGTGATTCAACCCTTGGTGCGGCGCTGCAACATGTGATGCGTTACGTGGATAGAAAGGGTAGCAATTGGGATGATATCAAAGAGACCGAAGTAGATATCTCATTGGTAAAAGATCGCTATGTGCTTACCGGCAGCGTAGACCTTATTAAAGGTGAGGGCGATACCGTCGAAATCATCGATTTTAAATCTGAGCGTAAGCCAAATATGGAAAAAGATAGAGAGCGCATTTTACACCATCAGCGTCAGCTTGAGGTATACGCGCATTTGGTAGAAGAAAACACCGGTTATAAAGTGAGTAAAATGCACCTTTACTTTACCGGTGAATCCGTAGGCTTACCGACCATCAGTTTCAACAAAAATACGGCGGTAATCGGCCAAACCATTGAACAGTTTGATAGTATTGTCGACAGAATAGAAAACAAAGATTTTTCGCTCAAGGCTCGACCAGATAAGACATGTGTTGACTGCAGTGCGCGTGGTTATTGTGACCGAAAGAATTGGAAATTTTGTGCTTAGTGGAAGCTAAGTGACATCAAAGAATAAAGAGAATAAGACTATGTCTAATGACCAGACCAACGTAGAAAACTACGAATTTGAGCCGATCAAAGGCTACCCGATGCTTAACTGGAAAGGTAAGCGTCCTTTCCGTTCTACTCAATATTTCCCTGCGCAATTGAAAGAAGTGTATGGCCAAGAGGACGATAACGGCTGGATTAACAAGATTTTCTGGGGGGATAACCTTCAGGTAATGAGTCACTTGTTAAAAGAGTTCCGCGGAAAAGTGGACTTAATTTACATTGATCCTCCATTTGACTCCAAAGCCGATTATAAGAAGACAATAAAGCTGAAAAGTAAGACCGTAACCAATGACTCGACTTCGTTTGAAGAAAAACAATACACTGATATTTGGTCAAATGATGAATACCTTCAGTTCATGTATGAACGTATTGTACTTCTTAAAGAATTATTATCACCTACAGGTACAATGTATCTTCACTGTGACTGGCGTATGTCTCATTATTTGCGCGGAATTATGGATGAGGTTTTCGGACCCTCGAATTGCCTTGGCGAAATCGCTTGGAAGCGCTCTCCTTTTGCTGGTAGTTCAAAAGCTAGAGCGAATAAATTCCCAGTTAACCATGACACGATAATGTACTACCGTAAAACGGGTGAGTATAAATTCAGTCATGATTACATGCCGTACTCAGAAGATTATCTAAAAAGGTTTAAGAATCCAGATCAAGATCCTAATGGCCCATATCGCGTCACTTCATTAAAAACGTATAGCCAAGAAACGTTTGAGAGACTAAAAAAAGATGGTCGTTTAATTGCCCCTAAGAAAGCTGGCGCAGGTTGGTCCTACAAACAGTACCTAAGCGATTCAAAAGGTGTGCAAGCCGACGACATGTGGGTTGATCTAAATTTAGATAACCCTATGTCTAATGTACGTACTGGGTATCCTACGCAAAAACCAGAATCATTACTCAAACGCATAATCAAATGCTCTACAGAACCCGGAGACCTTGTTTTTGATTGTTTTATGGGATCCGGTACAACCCAGTCTGTAGCCAATTCTTTAGGGCGTAGGTTTTTAGGTGCAGATATTAATTTAGGCTCGATTCAAACTACGACTAAAAGGCTAGGTCAATCCGGAGTAAACTTCGAAGTCTATAACGTCAATAATTATGATGTATTCCGTAACCCTATTCAGGCGAAAGATATTTTACTTGAAGCTTTAGAAATCCAAGCGCTTGGCTCTAATACGATCTACGATGGCGAAAAAGATGGCTACAAAGTCAAAATTATGCCCGTCAACCGTATAGCGACCAAAGAAGATCTGAACGACCTTATTCAAGGCTTCCCATATAAGAAATTTGAAGAGCGCAAAGAGGCGAATCCGAACCAACCGGTAGAAGAAATCATGCTGGTTTGTATGGGGCACGAGCCTGGACTAGGCGCAATTCTTGAGAATGAGTCCGGATATAAGATGAAAGTCGAAGTGGTCGATATTCTGCGTGATAAAGCTGACCTTACCTTTAAGTACGACTCTGAAGCGTCTATTGAAATTAAAGATGGAAAGTTAGTCATCGAAGCCTTCTACCCTCGTAACCTGCTACAAAAACTTAGCCAACAAAAAGACGACGTGAGTGAGTGGCGTGAAATGGTCGAATCTATCATGATCGACTGGAATTACGATGGTGCGGTAATGGAGCCTATCGTGATCGATATCCCAGCAAAAGATGAATTCGTTGCCGGCGAATACGAGATCCCTGAGGGTGCAAATAACATCAAGATTAAGATTACAGATTTACTCTCTGAATCTTATGAAGAGGTGATCGCGCATGGCTAAAAATGCCCAAGAGAACTTCGAACTCAACAATGCATTTTACGTGCACCTACATGAGTTCTATAAGATTCACCGCGGTACGGTTCGTAAGCATTATTCCCGTTTGAGTAAGGCTTTCTTGGACTTTAACGATTCATCTCGTCCTGGGAGCTTCTTGCGCACGCCGCAGTTCGAAGCACTAGAGATTTACGTTTTCTTGAAAGAGTTCTTGGATAACAAACCTGTTTACCAACTGTTTGAAGATTGGTACGGCAACAAAGGCCGCTTCGAAGAACGTGTCTCAGGTATTAGCGCGGTCGATGGCCAGCTGATGCAAGGAGATATGTTCTGGGAGATGTCTGCGAAGGACTACAAAGGTATCTTCAAGAAGATGAAGGCCAGCAACGGTGGCCGCCTTTACCCGAACTACATCTTCGCTTTGACGATGGGTACCGGTAAAACCATCTTGATGGCCACTTGTATTTTCTATGACTTTTTAGCTGGCAACAAAAAGAGCAAAGATGACCCTCGCTTTATTCAGAATGCGCTTATTTTTGCCCCAGATAAGACAGTGCTGCAGTCTTTACGTGAGATAGAGTCTTTTGACCACACCAAAGTCGTGCCGTCTGAATACATGCCAATTGTTGCGGAGTTTAAGTTTCATTACTTAGAAGATGCCGGTGTTTCACTTAACACCCTAGATGGCTCTAAGTTCAACATCATCGTATCGAACAGCCAGAAAATCATCTTGCGTCGCGATAACAAAGGCAAATCAACAGCGGATAAGTTGTTTAGTTCAGGCAAAGATGCTTACCAGGGAATGGGCAACGTTGTTGATGACATGATGGATGTCCTCGAACTTGATTCTGAAACGATGAATGTTGCACCAGAAGATGAAGCAGACCTCGTTACCAACCAACGTTTTGAGAAAATAAAACGTCTTCCTCAGCTCGGTATTTTTGTTGACGAAGCGCACCACGCGTTCGGAACTAAACTCGCTAAAGATATGGGTGTAAAAAACGACACCTCAACCAACTCTTTGCGCAAAACTATCGATGAACTGGCCATCAATCTAAAAGCGGCTGGGACTCGAGTTGTAGGGTGTTATAACTACACAGGTACTCCTTATGTTGGTAAAGATGTGCTTCCAGAGGTGGTTTATGCTTATGGCCTACGCAAAGCAATCGACAACAATTACCTGAAGCAGGTAAAGCTTCACAGCTTTACTCAAACTCGTCAGAAACAGTTTCTTGAGATAGCCATCGATAAATTCTTAGAAGGCGCAACAGAAGTTGGCCGCCCAGAAAATATGCTACCTAAAATGGCGATTTTTGGGACGACTATCGAAGAGATAAACGATGTTGTTCGCCCTGCTGTAGAAGAAATTTTAGCTGAGCGAGGTATCTCAACAGATCGTATTTTGGTTAACGTTGGTGATAAGAAACTCACGACCGATGATGACATTCGCGAATTTAATCGCCTAGACACACCGAGATCAGAAAAGCAGTTCATTTTGTTGGTAAACAAAGGCCGCGAAGGTTGGAACTGTCGTTCGCTATTTTCTGTAGCAATGTTCCGCGAACCGAAATCAAAAGTGTTCATACTCCAAGCGACTATGCGTTGTTTGCGCGCTATCGGTGATCGCCAACATACCGGCCAAGTTTTCTTGACCGATGAGAACATGAAGCTGCTAGATAAAGAGCTTCAAGCAAACTTCCGTATCTCAGCTGAAGAGATAAAAGACCCCGATCCGAACAAAGTTACGGTTCAGGTTAGAGTTGAGCAACCAAGCATAAAAATTCCTATTAAGCGCGTACGACGTCAGTTCAAGTTGATAGAGAAAGAAGACTTAGACAAAGGATATGAGCTTGGTCTTAAAGATGTGAATGTCGATAAATATCGCCTTATCCACTCAACTCAAGACGGAATGCTAATGCCTGATGATCTCGGCTCTGCAAAATCTCGAGTGCACAACGATATTTCCCATATCAAAGATCAGCGCACTTTTTCGAAGCTAACATTGGTTGCTGATATTGCGCGTTACCTCAACAAGCCATGTTTAGAGGTTGTGAAAATAGTCGGGGGTACCGCTGAGGGCTTCGAAGGCATCTTGAAGATGGTTAACGAGTTCAACGAGGTGCTTTACGACGAGGTCATCCCACGCTTGTTTAAAGTAATTTATGATATCGAAGCTGAGAGCATTACCGAAGAGTTCGAAGTAGACCTGGTAAACGAACCACCTATTGATGTGGGCTATTACCCTGTAACGGTCGCGAAGGACAAGATCATTAGCAAGTCGAGTAGCGAATCAAACCCTAATGTTGGCAAAAGTTTCCATCTTGATAACTACTGCTTCGATTCAAACCCTGAGAGAGACTTCTTCTGGAGCATGTTGCACGAAGAGAAAGTCGATAAGATCTGGTTTACCGGTATGTTAACGCATGGTCAGAGCGACTTTGTTATCCATTACGTGGATAGCGATACACAACGAGTGCGAAGCTACTACCCAGACTTCTTAATCAAGAAGCAAGATGGCTCTTATGTGATGGTCGAAGTTAAAGGCGAACATATGATTGATTCTCAGAACGTAAGAGACAAGAAAGATGCGGCTGATTTGATGGGCGTAGCTTCTGGTATTGGCTACGAAATCATTGCAGGTAAAGCAGCAGAAAGTGGTTTATATGGACGATCATTCCTGAACTAAAAGACTACGGAGGCTATTTAGATGCACTAAATAGCCTTTTTAATGGTGCGCC
>NZ_JBFRTN010000004.1:0-65255 GCF_041474095.1 Vibrio sp. 10N.222.54.A3 | reverse complement strand
AGTGTCGTCTACTCGACAATAGTTACTTAGGACAAACCAACATACTACAATAGGAAATTTTTCCGGCTTAGTTATTCGTTACCTTCACTCAATGCAAATTTGATCTCGTCAGAAGAGAACCCCTTTCGACTTAGCATCGCGTAAGCCTTAGAGCGTTCTTTATGATCGTTTAGGTCATAAGACTTCTTCTGCAACTGTTCTAAACACGAAGAATAGAAATCTAGCTGCTCTTCATTAATCAATCGGTCGATGAGCGATGACAGCTCACTTGTGTCGATTTGTCGTTGTCTAAGTTCTTGCTGAATGGCAGTCAGTCCCTTGCCTTTACGAGCGTACTTGAGCACCTCTTTTTCCAAGTCGGCTTTCTCGGCCTTAATTTGAATGTTACTTTTCAGTTGATGCGCTTGTGGGTGCTGGTCAATCGCTACCTTAACTTGTTGATAGCTAAAGCCACGCTTTTGCAGGGTCGCGACTAGCTTTTCACGGCTCATAGTAAAGCTTGAGTAATAGTGGTTGATTCGTTCTATCAGGATGGTTTGTTCATCAATAGACTTTTCGAAGGACACCTTATGAATCGCATCAGAAATCATAGAGTCCGTCAGACCCTTCTTCTTCAGTTTTTCGACAATATATCGAGAACCAAATTCACCAGAAAAAGCTTGTTCCACGAATTGTTCTGCAAACACTTGGTCAGACTTGAGATACCCAAAGCCTTTCAGAGTCCCTAAAGTTTCATCGATCCATTCTTGATTGTCGGTTTTCACTTTGAGCTTCGCAACCAACTCACTTTCCGTCATATCCCTCTGAGTTAAATGCCACATCGCAGAGTTCATAACACTTTCAATTCGCGTCGCTTTTCTTACCGTTGTATTTCTACTATTCGTTTTTTGCTGTGAATCATCCATTCGCTTTCAACTGTCCAGATTGAGCCTACCCCATCATAACTTAATTCTAAGATGGGTGGAGTGACATAAAGAATGAGGCTCAATATAAACGACAGCCAAAAAAAATGGACGCTTATTCAGCGTCCATTTGATATCACATTAAGAATGATGGCTCGAAGCCACACTTAGCTTTTACGTAATCGCTCTTTTCGAAATTGCTTCTCGTACTAGCTCTTTCGCTTAGTTCTCTTCGTGATTGTAAATATGTACATCTCGTTGAGGGAATGGAATCGTGATGCCTTCTTCATCGAAGCGTTTCTTCACGGTTTCCGTCACATCCCAATACACATCCCAGTAGTCATCAGTCTTAACCCAAGGCCTTACGACAAAATCTACAGAAGACGTATTCAAGGTATGAAGCTTGATCATATGCTCTGGTTTTTTCAACACTAGAGGGTGCGCAACAATGATGTCGTTCAATACCGCTTTCGCTTTATCGATATCATCTGAGTAACCAATACCGAAAACCATATCAACACGTCGCACACGCTCTGCCGTGATGTTGTTGATCACGTCACCCCAGATTTTGTTGTTTGGGATCACCAAGCGTTGGTTATCGATAGTTTGAACGGTCGTCGACACTAAGCTCATATCTTTTACCGTGCCTTGCACGCCCGCCACTTTAACCATGTCGCCCACATCATAAGGACGGTAGATCAAGATCATCAAACCCGATGCAAAATTAGATAGCGTATCTTGCAATGCGAAACCGATGATGACACCGGCAACACCGAAACCAGTAAGAAGTGGTGCTAGCTCTATCCCTATTTGAGACAGTGCGATAAGCAAACCAATAAACACGACTGCTTTAGATGCGATGGATACGAAAAACTCCTGCATCAAAACGCTAAAGTCCATTTTAGAGTGCGAGACACTCTTACGAACGGTCTTACGAGCCACATTAGCAATAAGGCGAGTTACGTACAAAATACCGAGAAACAGAGCAAGTTTAACGACAAAGGAAGGGGTATTTTCGAAAGCCCATGAACTGAACGAACGAAGCCAACCATCCAACAACTCAAGTGCAACATCAACATCCAATACATCGGCGTTAATATCTCCCGTCGTTGCCAGCAACACTCGCTTGTAAGAAGTCACGTCGACGCCAAACGGTTCCATTAGTGTGATGGTTTCTTCTAAGCTCGCGACCATAACGCTAGTGCGCTCGCTGAAACGTTCAAGCTCCTTTTTAATCGTCGCTTTCTCTTCTTCATTCACAAAAGACAAACGCGCTTCTAGATCTTGTCGCTGTGTGTCTGTGTAAAGAATGGCATTTGTCAGGTATTTAGAACGAGCAATTAACGCCGTTTTAAGTTCACCTTCAGGAACAGCAACATCAACACCACGCTCTTTCGACCAATTTAAGGTCTTAGCAAGCTGCTGATAATAGACATCCATCATTCCGATTCGTTTTTGAATACGCAATTCAAGGCGTTTTTTAGCGTCACCCTCAGCGGAACGGTTTTCTTTACTCATTGAAACGATTTTAGTTTCATTCAACGACAGCAATTTTTGTAGCAGTTCGACCTGCTGAGCAAGAGTGACATCCAGCCCCTCTTTTTTATCTGACGATAGCTGTGAAAAAATCTCTTCGCGTAGGCCCTGGTTCTTACGCCTTAAGATATCTTCAAGAAAGGGTTTTTCAGCATCATGCGCCGTTTCTAATGTTGCTAGATCGAGCATTAACTGATCTTGTACTTCTGCGATTTTCTCAACGCTCTGCGCATAACTTCCAAATGCGACAAACGCCAACATTAACAATAGACAACGCCAAACCTTCATCATATTAATTCCTATCACTGTCTAAATTGACCCTATAAATAGTAGTAAAAAGAATATGGATAACAAGCATTTAAACGTATGTTATGTTAAAAATTCGCAAATTATCAGCCTGCTTCTAATATTTGAGAGTTCCAATCCCCTCTTATGACCTGTAGAGTACGCATCCAACAAAGAACAACAGCCAATATCTTCATTCGAGCACAGCACTAAAGCGCCCTAAATACGATGTTGGCTCACAGCAAGAGAGCATAAAAATGAACAACGAACTTGATATTATTGAGTCTCTAGAAGAACTAGAGCAATTCCTAATTTCAGTGGAAGCTGGCGGTTTAGGCCTTGAAGGCGTTGAAGGTGTAGGCATGGCAACCAATAATTCAGATGGTCGTCACTTCGTTGCTGTATTCAATAGCAGCCATAAAGTTCTGCTTGCTCGCTGGATCACCAAAGAGGTGTTTGATAACGGTAAAGACTTGGTACGTAACGGCCCTCGCCGCACTCACTAAGCCTTTCCAATAGCACCAATGATTAAAGCCCAACACGTTCACTGACGATCTGTTGGGCTTTTTTGTATCGCCTGTCCCGTCCTGATAGTTAATAAACCACTCAATACAGAATAATTAGCGATAACTTTCAGTTGTTGTGAACTTTAGCTACAGCTCAATGTCGTATTCGCGTGAATTGGTGTTTATGCGTCTTTTATCGTGTATCTGCCGTTTCCCGCATTTATACATAGTTTCACTTTAACCATTTTATGACTTGTGGCACGAAGAGAACTTATCTAAGCTAACCACAATTCAATGAGCTTGCTTTAACGACTAACAGATTTGATTACTGACTAATTTGCTGAACACATCGCTACTTTTCTTATCCACACAGAACCGCCGACAAAAGCATTCGCTTTGGGCGCTCTTCCTTACCGGACTGGTTATCGTAACTTGTCTGGCGAGCACTCTGGCTGTCAAGAAAGTATCGTTATCTGCATCCGCTAATGGCCAATCAGTCCTAGTTGGCACACAAACTCATACAGAAACCAGTAATCCCCAAACCAACATCGCTTCTTCAGAAAAAATGGCTGCTCTATACGCCAGCGTTTTCGGCTTAGAAGCCTCAAAAATGTTAACGTCCCCCAATTCAAATTCATGCAGCCTAAGTTCGAAAATGCTGACCTTTGCCGCCCCAAAAACCGGCTGGCTGATCCCATTCGTACTTATTATTGCTGTTGCGTTTAACTTACCTCCTCACATCTCGAGATTATCTAGAGACAATCATCGCTCTACTCGACCGACAAAACACCGCTTACACCTAAAGCACTGTATATTTAAAGAGTAAATAACCGGGCTATTCCACCCTTTTATTTATTTTTTGGAGATACATTTGTGTACAACACACTACTAACTAAGTTTGTCGATTCGTTGGCATTCTGCATGCGCACATGCGCAAAAGCTTTCGTCACTGCAATCTTAGTCATGACGTCATTTACCGCCCTGGCTCAAACCACGGGCTGGATAAGCGTGCCTGAGCATCCGCCAGTTAAGATGCGAATGATGTCGACGGGTGAACAGTCGGATAACGGCGGTACCGTTCAAACTGTATTGGACGTTACACTCGACGGTGACTGGAAAACCTATTGGCGCAGCCCAGGTGAAGGTGGCATTCCGCCAAGCTGGGACTGGTCTGATTCAACTAATATAGAGTCTGTAGATTGGCATTGGCCGATCCCTAAATACTATGAACAACTTGACGTGATGACGTTAGGTTACAAAAAGCACGTAAGCTTTCCTGTCACCCTAACGTTGAAAGACAAAACGCAACCTGCTGTATTTAAGGCTTCTCTCTCGTTCCCGTCGTGCACCAATATTTGTGTTTTGACTGACTATGACATCGAACTCCCTATCGACACGCAGCAATTGCAGTTCGATGAAGAAGCGATGTTCTTGTTCAACCAAGGCATGAGCCAATCTCCACGAGAAGCTAATCGCACTTCAGTCAATGGTCTATTTTGGGACAAGAGCAAGCAGCAACTGGTTACTCAGCTGACAAGTAAAAATGGCTGGGATAAGCCGATGGTGTTGATTGACGGGCAAGAAGTGATTGATGACTTCTTCTCTCAACCAAGCGTCCACATCACAGACAATACAATGACGGCCGTATTTGATGTGAGCAACTGGATAGGTGAAGTCGACTTAACGGACCGTAACGTGAGTGTCACCGTTTCAGACACTAATTTCGCCGAAGAGATGACGGCCCAAGTTGGCTCAGAACCGATCGCTTACCAAACAAGCAACAACGGCTTTTTGGCGATGATAGGCTTCGCTTTAATTGGTGGTTTGATCCTCAACATCATGCCATGTGTGTTGCCAGTCTTAGGAATGAAATTAAACAGCATCATTCAAAACCAAGGTGCATCTAATCGTCATATTCGACTCTCATTCTTAGCTTCTGCTTCAGGTGTCATTACATCATTTGCGCTGTTAGCCCTAGGTATGACCGCTCTAAAAATGGGTGGTAATGCAATTGGCTGGGGAATCCAGTTCCAAAATGTTTGGTTCATCGGGTTCATGCTGATCATCACTTTGCTGTTTTCGATTAACCTGCTTGGGTTATTCGAATTCAGACTACCATCAGGTTTAAACACCTGGATGGCAACCAAAGGCGATGACTCACATTCAGGCCACTTTGTTCAAGGCATGTTTGCAACGCTGTTAGCAACGCCGTGTAGCGCGCCATTCCTAGGAACCGCTGTCGCGTATGCACTTGGAGCAAGCTACCAAGAGTTATGGGCTATCTTCATCACGCTTGGTATCGGTATGAGTGCGCCTTGGTTGATCTTTGCGCTATTCCCAAGCCTAACCAAATTGCTTCCAAAGCCTGGGGCGTGGATGTTCAAAGTTAAGCTGGTATTTGGCTTAATGATGTTCATTACCAGCCTATGGCTAACAAGCCTCCTTAGCCCATTCATTGGTAAATTCCCAACTATCCTGCTGTCGCTATTTATCGTGATTTCAGTATTGATTTGGATTGGCCGTAAGTTGGGTCGCAAGGTGCTTATTCCTATCGTCGCAACCACAACCTTGGTGTTTGGTGCTGCATTGATCGTCGGTAGTGTCACCGCTGATAACTGGGCGACTCCGATTGTTGACGATCTCGCTTGGCAAAAGCTGGATGCGAAGCAAATCCCTCAGCTCGTTGATGAAGGCAAAACGGTGTTTGTTGATGTGACTGCTGATTGGTGTATCACTTGTAAAGCCAACAAGATCGGCGTCGTCCTTCAAGACCCTGTCTACAGTCACCTACAGCAAGAAGACATTGTTTTGATGAAAGGTGATTGGACAACACCAAGTGAAAGTGTCACTCAATACTTACAAAGTAATGGGCGATTTGGTGTGCCATTTAATATCGTCTACGGCCCGAGCTATAAAAGCGGTATTCCACTGCCTGTCATTCTCAACAGTGACACTGTCGTTCAAGCCATCGACGCTGCGAGATAACTGATGAAGACTCCCAACAATGAAGATAAATCTAGCACGATTGAAGACGACGCTGTAAAGGGTGAGGCCAAAAAGCCAAGTCGTCTTAAGAAGTGGGGAAAGGAACTGGTTTCAATGATATTGATCGTTGGCGTGGTTTCATTTGCCATGGACTTTTATCACAGCAGAAGCATGCCTCAGGGCGATGCGATTCCAATTGTGGGTCAATCGCTCCAAGGCGAAGATATTGATGTTATCGAGCTAAGCAAAAATGGTAAGCCAGTCATTGTCTATTTTTGGGCGACTTGGTGTGGTGCCTGCAAATTTGTAAGCCCGACGGTTAATAGCTTCAGTGATTCCCATCAGGTGGTTTCGGTCGCTCTATCGTCTGGTCCAGACGAACGTGTCCAGCGCTACTTGGATGCAAAAGAGTATGACTTCCCTGTTATCAATGATCTTTCTGGGTCAATCAGCAGAAGTTGGGGCGTTAATGTCACGCCAAGTATTGCCATCATCAAAGATGGAAAGATCAGCAGTATCGCAACCGGCGTTACATCCCCTATCGGCCTGTGGTTAAGAACCTACTTTGCCTAAATCGCTCACAAAGAAAAACAGAGCAAAGCTAAGTAAATAAACCGACTCAGCCAGTTTAACAAACAATATTAATGTGAGCGCAACCTAATAAGCGCTCACGATTATCACGAATTAGAGAAAAGACAATATGAAAAAGCATCTGATAAGCGCACTGATTTTAGGCTCATTAATGAGTACTAATGCCTTCGCAGAATTAAACAAAGAACAAACTCAACAACTTGAAGAAATTAATCAATTCCTGAAGGAAAACCCATCGACGATCTCTGGATTGCATACCAGTTTAGAGCAGTACGTAGCAGGTCAAGAGCAAGCGAAGAAAGCCCAAGCGGAAAGCCATGATTGGTTATACAACAATGACGCTCACCCGATCCTTGGCAATCCAGATGGTAAATCGGTCATCATTAACTTTACCGACTATAACTGCCCTTACTGTAAGCGCTTGGAAAAAGGCTTGGTTCAATTAGCCTCTGAAAACAGCGACATTAAAGTGATCAACGTGTACTTATCGTTTAAGCAACAACAAGTTGCGGGGCTAGACACCAACGCGGCGCTATACGCGATGAAAGTATGGAAAGATAACCCAGAAGCATTCCCTGAAGTTGATAGATTGCTGATGGCGAAAAGCGGTATTCACTCGAAAAGCTCACTAGAAGCCGTTGCCAAGAAGACGGGAACAGAGGCGGAACTAAAAACAACTCAAGAACAAAACCAGGTTCTAACCACTAACCATCAAACGTTCAGTGCACTCGGCTTAACGGGCACTCCAACCATGATGATGAACGGAAATGTTTTACCAGGATATGTGCCTTATGACCGATTAAAAGAGATCGTGGACGACGCTTTTTAATCGACTGTAGATAGAGATAAAAATTCGAAAGAGAAGTGAATAAAAAGCCGACCTGCGTAACTCACAGTCGGCTTTTGATGAGCTTAAGGTAATGTTTTCAATATTATTTTTGAAACAGAAAAGCAGTCGAAGTGTCACTATCTTGCAATGGATTCTTAATCTAGCCTCGCTACTCTAAAAGCAGTTCTCTCGATGAGTCCAAGACGTGCTTACTCTAGACAACTGTCCTTTGACCGAGCCTAGCTCGGTCTTTTTTTACGTGTTTTAGATAACAACACAGTGCATTAACACGGAAACGTCAAACCGACTAAGCCTTAACTTAGCAAACGACAAACAAGCGCACCCGGCTCCCTTAACGCATCCACGTTATAGCTAAGGACACGTCCGGCAGACGGCGCGTGATAACGGCGACACTCATTACCAAAAGCGTCATATTGAATAGCCAACAGATCATCTTGTTCTACGCTCTGCAGAAGCTCAACCTGCGGCAATACGAAACCACCAATATCAGCGCGGATAGAAACCACATCATTACCCTCTATCCAATCCATACTCGGCAGCTGCATTTTCTCGGGATGATTTATTTCAACCTCGAACATTTCATAATAAGACAGCATGTTAAAAACACCGTCTACCGCTCGTTGAATCATGTCAGGCTGAGTAAATTTCCCCATACCAACTTCCACCGTGATGCTCGGAATTCCACTTCGATTCCAAACCGTTTCTAAAATACCTGGGTCACCAGGGTCATTCAGAACACAATCGGGCTGCATCAGCCTCGCCATCTCCAAACATTGTTCAATGCGGTAATCAGCAAACACATAAAGTGGATAGACTGCGCCACGAGTTTGAGTATGGAGATCAACGGCGAAGGTGGCATTGTGCTTAAGCAGACGCTCCCACAAAGACGAAACAAAGCGTTCCGCAGCTAGGCCATTCGCATCACCCGGAAAGAGTCGATTGAGATTGGCAGGACAAGAGCCCGGATCCGAAGAGATAAAATCACGGCTATGGTTCAGCAAGCCAGACAAATTCACAGTAGGCACAATCGTTACCGTACCTTTGAGCGTTTTACCGACTAAGTCCCTGATAATTTGCTGTGCAGCCAACACTCCGTTTAGCTCATCACCGTGAATACCGGCGGTGATCATCAACTTAGGACCTTCTTGACTGCCTTTGAAAACAGAAACCGGCATGTTTTTGGGTTGCCCTAACCCATCACTGGTGACTTGAAACCAAAACTGATGCTCTCCAACGGGTAGGTCTTCAACATTCAAGGAGCCAATAACCTGCCTACCTTGTAAAACATCACCTAAGTACTCTGTTTTCATCCAACGTCTCCATCTTGTTGAGCAGAATCTATTCTCTTCTAAGTTTTTGCATCATAGAGGATATCCTAACCAGTACAAGCAGTTAATCAGATTAACAAGCCCTCAAGCGCTACCAAAATTCATCACCATCGACATCCGTGATTTCAAGGTAAAACTTGTCAATGTGACCGTTGAAATACACGCAACTTGTATATTTATTCACCTAACACTCAGTCGCTTGAAATAAAAGTGCAATAAAATCAACACTTAAAAAGTTCCCCATTCACGAAAATGTAATTTTATGGAAATGAAAGCTTAATTTATCTGCTCTAAATTAGCTTCATATCGAAACGGAGAGCACATTGCTCACGGATTTTAAAATACAAGGTAAGTGATTATGAAAAAGGCAGTTCTAGCTTCTGCAGTGGTAGCGGCACTAGTTTCAGGTTCATCTCTAGCAGCAACAGTTTACAGCTCTGATGGTACAGAACTTAAAATTGGCGGTCGTGCGGAATTCCGTGGTGATTTCATTGGCTCTGGTGGTAAAGAAATCGACGGAACAATGAAAAATAAAAGCCGTGTGCGTCTAAATGTTGGCGGTACTACAGAAATCACTAGCGACCTATCTGGTTTTGGTTTCTACGAAGCAGAACAAGGCGTAACTTCTTCTGCTGACAACGATAAAACTGATAGCTTTGATCAGCGCTACATGTACGCTGGTCTTGAAGGTAACTTTGGCGCTGTTTCGGTAGGTCGTCAAGATACAGCTGCAGCTCAAATCTCGGAAATGTCGGATGTTACTATCTACTCTGGTGACCAAAAAGCGTTCATCAATGCAGGCAACGAGCAGATTAACAACACGTTTGTATACGCTTACGACGCTGACGCTCTTTCTCTTAAAGCAAGTTTAATAGCTGGCGAGAAGAAGGACACTGACGGCTACGGTATCTCTGGTATTTACACACTGCCGATGGGCTTAGGTTTCGGTCTTGGTTACTCAGGTAACGACAACGGTACTGGTAATGGTTCAGCTACAGCATTGATTGCTGGTATTAACTACAAAATGGATGCTTTATACCTAGGTGCTACCTACACAATGGGCGACCTAGACGACAAAGCAAACACTGAGTTCTCTGGTGTGGAAGTTGCTGCTAAGTACAAGCTAACAGACCAATTTGAACTGGCTGGTTTGTACCAAAAACAAGAAAAAGACGCGACGCAGAACTTAACCGTAGACACAGCTGATTTCTTTGAGCTGACTGGTACTTACAAGTTCAACAGTTCAATTCGCACATACGTTGCTTACCAATTAAACAACCTAGACGACATAAAAGTTGCAGGTTTAGAAACACAAAGCGAAGACTCTCTTCGTTTAGGTCTGCGCTACGACTTCTAATCTAAATTTACTTTAGATGAAGACTAAAAAGGTTGGGCAGTAGCTCAACCTTTTTTCATATTCAAATATTCTGACTAACTTCATCAATGCTTTTTCTGGTTAAGTGGTGCTAAATCCGTATCATAGGTGAACCACATCAAATAATTAGAAGCATCATGTCACAACACCATCCGATCCAAGGCGCTAGCTGGATGCTAACCGCAGGCCTAGCCTTTGCCGTTATTAACAGCCTAACTCAAATTGCTAGCATTCATTTCGGACTTACTTCTACCACCGTTGCCGTCATTCAATACGCCATCGCGTTATTCGCTATTCTTCCTTACCTAAAAACGCTGGGTATTCGCCGCGCGCTAAAAACCGACAACCTCAAATTGCACGTATTCCGTGTCTTCTTGTCTGTTATTGGTATTCAACTTTGGATATGGGCACTGGCTTACCCAGTACCAATTTGGCAAGGCATTGCCCTTCTCATGACATCGCCATTGTTTGCAACCATTGGTTCAGGGCTTTTCTTAAAAGAGAAAGTTGGGGCTGCTCGCTGGGGCGCGACCTTAGCAGGCTTCGTGGGTGCGATGGTGATTCTAGAGCCGTGGGCTGAAGATTTTAACTGGGCAACGTTATTACCAGTCGGTGCCGCTTTCTTCTGGGCATGCTACTCACTGATGGTGAAAAAACTCTCTTCGCAAGACAGTCCTTCAACCATGGTGGTCTATCTTCTACTATTAATCACACCATTTAACATCCTGCTTGCTGCGCCAGATTGGCAAACGCCAAGCGGCGGTACAATCTGGGCTATATTGATTGTTATCGGTGTTATGACGGCACTCGCTCAATGGGCGATAGTAAAAGCCTACTCGGTCGCTGATGCTTCGTTTGTGCAACCTTTTGACCACGCCAAATTACCGCTAAACGTTTTAGCAGGTTGGATTGTATTTAGTTGGGTTCCACCGGGTCGTTTATGGCTAGGGGCTGCTATTATTATTGCGTCAGTTGCATTTATAACGCACTGGGAAACTAAAAAACCTTCAAAAGTGAAGAAAGTTTAAGGTTGGTGAAATAAATAGTTCGACAGTCCGTTCTATATGGATAAGAGAATTCAAACGAGGCCGTAACCATGAAGAAACCAGTCAAGATTACACTATACCGTTGGGCAGGCAGCTGGGGTCCATTTAAAGTTAACATCCCATGTGGAGAATGTACCCTTACCAAAGACATTCTGAAGGATACTTTTGAGAATGAGTTGGCCGATGTCGATGTCGAACTGGAAGTGAAAGATTGGTTGTCTCACTGGTGGGAGCCTCTAAAACTTGGCTCTTGGCACGCCCCAATCCTTGTTGTTGAAGGCAAGGTTGTCAGCCAAGGTGAAGCGCTTAATCGCGGTGTGTTAATCCAATCCGTGATCAAAGAGTGGACCAAACGAGACAGCCTAAAAGGCAACATCGTTTATGGTAAGGCGACCTGCCCATTCTGTGTTAAAGCGAAGAAAATGCTGGATGAAGCGGGTGTTGAATACCAATACCACGATGTCGTAAAAGACAGCGCCGCTTTGTACCGTATGATTCCAGAGGTAAAAGCACACATTGGTGAGAAAACACCGGTCACCGTCCCGCAGATCTGGCTTGATGGTAAGTACATCGGTGGTGCCGATAACTTAGAAGCGTGGATGAAAGAGAATGGCTTAGATAGCATCCCTAATAATGTGGTCGACTTATCCAATCAATCTGCTGGCTGAGTTCATTAAAAGCCATTAGTCAGAAGCTTAATTGGTATTTTTTGTGTCCATCCACAACAAAACAAAGCGATAACTTTCACCAATCGCTAAAACGAAAAAGGCCTTAAACTTCATCGAGTTTAAGGCCTTTTAAAATTCCGTTTTTGAAAATGCTTATTTAGCCATTTTCTTCATCATTCGCTTAAAGAACGATGGTTTCTTTGGCTTTGAAGTGCCGTACAATGCTTCGTGCATCATGTTTTTTGCTGCCATTTGACCAAGGTATGCGTGGCCTAGTTCGTAATTCATGCTTATCTCCGCACATAATCAACTTTCTTTAGCGCGGATTCTACACTTAAAACGCCCAAAAACAAGATCTAAATCACACTTTAATGCAATATTAAGCATTCATTTGCAATTAGCCTAATTTTGTCTCTGTGCTAATCAGCATTGTTTTTGTATATCAATGAGTTAACCTAAATTCTGGTTTGAGCTTAATGCTCCATTCCTAATAACAACCCAAGACATTGATTTAGACACTGATAAAAAAAGCAGCTCAATAGAGCTGCTTTCTAAAATGCTTTACTGAGAAACCTAGCTGCGCTTTGGCTGTCTGTAAGTTTTACCGGCAATTTGGTATGTGTCTTTTTGCTTCAATTCAAACATCGTTTCAAAGAACCAAGCTGCAAATTTGATTAAGTCATCGCCTTCATTCATAACATGTTCGATGTACTCTTGCTCTTCGCCTTGTTCATTTTCTTGAAGCGTCACGTGGTAAATACGCTTTTCGCCTTCCACTTCAGCAAGTGCAAATTGACCAGTCAGTGATGCAGCAGCCTCAGCGACTTCTGTATCCTCATTGGATTTCAATAGCTCAAGCGCTTGAGGCAGGCCATCTAGTGCGCAGATAGCTTTTACCAGTACTTCAAATTCATTTTGCTGCATTTTGTTTTTACCTATTCAATGGACCGAAGCATTGTAGAAAACCATCAGCACAAATACAACGTATTAACGATGGTGCGTTAAACGATAGTGAATTTAGTGTTTAGCTATATTCCACTTCAACAGTATCGCCTTTGTTGTTCATTTTGGTTGAAGACCAAAGCACTCCGCCCATGGCTGCGCCAATAATGAGGTAGAACACGCCTAACTGTTGATGAGTCGTGACCCAACTCTCTACTAGATACCCACCCAATAAACCCGCTAAACACATCTGAATAGAGCCCGACAATGCCGATACTGCGCCCGCTTGCTTCTTATGAGGTTCTAATAACATGCTGATTGATAATGGGAACGAAATGCCTTGTGCTATCGCCAACCAAGTAAACGCCCAAACCAAGTTAAAGATGGATAACTCATGAGTAAGAAGCCAAGTTCCCGAAGCCAAAATAATCAAAATCGCAAGGCTCATCAATTGCGGAGTGCTAAACCTACGATTGAGCAAGTTCAAAGCAACGCTACCGATCAGTAAGCCTGCCGAAGGGACAATCATCAATGAACCATACTCAGCGGCGGTCAACCCCAATTGCTCTTGCATTAAGAATGGGAACAAAGATAACGATACCAAACTCGCCATATAACTCATCCAGTTATAACTGGCGCTGCTTATCACTTGGCGATTCGTTAACAAGCGTCCGTAGTTCTTTACCACTTGGCTGACTTCAAAACGGCTCTTCCCATATGGCAGAGTTTCATGCAACACGAAGTAACCCAGTGTGAATATCGCCAGTAAATACAATAGAACGAAAAGGAACACCGCCTGCCAACCAAGGTGGAATGAAATCCAGCCACCAAATACAGGCGCGATGATCGGCATAATCGACGCGGTGATCGAGATATAAGACAACGCTTTGGTAAGCTGTGAACCATCATAGCTGTCACGAAGCACACTTCGCCCAAGAACCGAGGCACTGCCCGCCCCTAAACCTTGCAGCAAGCGACCAACTTCTAGCGCCGTCATATTGTCAGAAAACACAACACAAACGACTGTACCAATCAAATAAACACCCTGACCTAACAAGAAGATAGGTCTTCTTCCCACCGCATCGGACATCGGTCCGTAAAATAGCTGAGACAAGCCAAAACCCACCAGAAACAGCGTGACGAGAAGCTGTACATCTACTTGAGTAGCACTTAAATCAGAAGCAATTAACGGTAATGCTGGCAAGTAGATGCTCACACCCACCTGCCCCGTAGCAATAATCATCATTGCTAAGAGTAACGGTGTTTTTTTAAAGGTCGATTGGCTCAAAAAATTCCCTATTCGTTTGATATTTGTTCATTAGACGAGTTTACATTCAAAACCAATAATTGATAATTAGCTAAATTGGAATTTTATTAAGTCCCAACAGGAAATAATATGGATTGGATTCTTAACGTAAAAAGCTACGTCAGAGTAGTCGAAGAAGGCAGCTTCAATGGTGCTGCTCGAAAGCTGAACACCACCAGCTCGGCGATCAGTAAAAGAGTGAACTGGTTAGAAGAGCGCATCGGCACCCAACTGTTAAAGCGTACCACGCGATCAATTAGCCAAACCGAAGCAGGTGCGCTCTTTTACCTGCGAGCCAAGGATCAGCTCGACAATTGGCAGTCCATTATTGATGAGACTCGCTCGGTTAACCAAACCCCAGCAGGCCTATTAAAGATTGGCGCTACGATTGCGGTTGGCTCTAAGTTTCTGGTGCAATACATGGACGACTTCTTAGAAAAGTACCCTGATATTAAGGTACAACTCATCACCACTACGCCCGGTCAATTACCCGAGCTTGGCTTGGACTTGGTAATCAGTCGTGAACTAGAACAACTCAACTCATTAAGCTTCAAGAAAACACCGCTGTTTGAACACAGAGCCAGCTTCTATGCAGCACCAAGCTATCTTGCCAAACACGGCTACCCCACTTGCGAGCAAGATTTGGAGCAACACAACTCGTTAATTTGGGGAGAGCGTCCGACCCGTGAAGTAGCACTCACCAAAGGGCAGCGAATAACGTTAAACGGTAACTTTGCGACCACTAATCCAGAGGCTTTGTTTCATGCTGCGAAGCGAGGAATGGGCGTACTGTTAACCATCAAAGCGATGATCAAAGAGGATCTAAAGCAAGGGACATTAGTTCCAGTATTGCCAAATATTACCGCCGACGAAGTGATGGTTTACGCGTACTACCCTAAGCTTGATTACTCGCACACGCGAACCAAGCTCTTTTTGGACCATCTGAAAGACAGGCTAGACAAAGAGCGTAGCACGCAAGCTCTGTGAAATAAGTCACGTTTTAATTTGAAAAGTTATACAACACGGTCAATAATAAACTTGACGCATATAGATTATACAAGTTCGCACATATACAAGATAATACGTATACCGCTTACACAGTGAATCTGGTTAACTAGGGGTGGTGGCTATGACTCAACATACGCACAATAGCATGATAGACACAGAGCGCATTGGCCGTTTGCTGAAATTGGAAGGTATCGACCTTTTAGAGTCAGCTGTGCTTACTTTACATCAGACCTTTGATACTCAATACACTAGCATCATTGAGAAGAAGTACTTCCCTGACCAAACCGTTCCTTTGGTGATCGCCCATTCTGATCATGTATTACATGACAAAATCAATGCGCGCCATGGTCACATCTACCAACAAGCCGTCAATCAAAGACACCCAGATTGCTCATTTTCTCAGTACATCGTCCAGTCATTGCCAACATCGGCATTTAGGCAGGAAATCACCTCACAAAACTCCATCGCGATCCCGACTCAAACTCAAAGTGGCGAAGTGATGGGCGTGCTGTTTTCAACGTTCACCTCGCCTCTTAGCCCTGATCAGCAACAAGACGTGGTAAAGCACCATCAATTGTTCGCCGACATCATCATCCACACCTTGCGTGAAATGTGGTTTAACGATCGTTCCGAACAACTTGTAAATCAGCTTAGTTATGAGGTGTCACACGACAGCCTAACCGGGTTACTCAACCGAAGCTGTTTATCAGATACCTTAGAGTCGATTACTCAACAGAGCGTCACTCCGTTTACATTGGCTTTACTCGATATCAATAGCTTCAAAGCCATTAATGATATGCACGGTAATTATATTGGCGACAAGGTGCTGCAGTTTGTCGCAGAAACCTTGCGGAGAACCTTACCCGAAAGCAACCTGACTTTCCGGACTGCTGGCAACGAGTTCGCCTTCATCACCTACCATTCTGATCCGATAGCCGTGTGCGAACAAATACTGGCCAAAATTAAGCAGGGCTACAGTAGCGTTGATATCAAGATAGATTTCGACGTCAGCATCGGTATTGCCAGTTCGGATGGAGACAACAAAGACGTTGAGCAAATCATCTTCAATACCAGCTTGGCGCTTAAAGAGTGTAAACACAGCCAAGATACTCATATTCAATGTTATGACACTCACTTAAGAGTTCGTTACCAAAGAAAAACCGAGCTAGTCGCAGCGCTACGAAGTGAGCTGGAAAACCCAATTTCACAAAGCTATATCCCCGACAGCAATGGAATGTACGTAGTGGTACAGCCGATTGTGGGTCAAGGTGAAACGCAATGGGAATATTTCGAGGTACTGACTCGCTGGAAAACCGCCAGACATGGAGACATCTCACCCGTAGAGTTTATTCAAGTGGCAGAAGAGTCAGGGCTGATTGTCGAATTAGGTGAACGCATTATTGAATTGGTGTGCCGCGCTAAAACCACACTAGAGCAAGGCTTGGGCTACAAGGTTAAACTTGGAATCAACTGCTCTGCGCACGAGCTTACTGATTCGAAACGTTATATATCCTACCTGACTCGAACCATTGAACAGCACCATTTTAAGGCGAATGAGTTTGTTATCGAGTTAACCGAAACCGTTCTGTTATCGCCAACACAAGAGACAAAATCCGCGCTTAACTTTCTGAGAGGACAAGGCTTCACGATTGCACTCGACGACTTTGGTACAGGCTACTCCAGTTTGAACTACATCCACAGCTACCCTATCGATTGCATTAAAATTGATGCGACCTTTATTCGAGACTTGTTAACTAGTTCGACCTCAGAGAGCGTAGTATGGCTGATTGTTCAACTGGCCCATAGACTCGATGTATCTTTGGTTGCGGAAGGTGTTGAGAAGCGTGAGCAATTAGAAAAGCTGCACGCGATGGGATGTGACAAGATCCAAGGTTACCTCTACTCACCTCCAATGCGACCTGAAGCTATCGTTAGCTATGTCGCGCACTCAGAGCCTTTAGTTTAAACCCTTACCGAACCTTCTATTGAGAACTAAAAAGCCGCAAGAGCATCACTTAACACTGACTGTGCTTTGTGATGCTCTTGCGGCTTTAAAACAGTTTAATGGCTAGCTACTTACTAGCATTATTAACCATTGCTAGATTGCGCGTTTCTAACGCTGCCTTCAATAGCTTGTCGGCTTCATCTCTCGCGGCTGTGAATGTCGCTTTTTCCTTTTTAGGCACAGAATCAGCCATTGGGATATTCGCTTTCATCGCATCAACAGGGCGACCACGTTCGATCAGTTCATAGTGCAAGTGAGCACCTGTCACTCGACCCGTTTTACCCGATAGGCCAATACGTTGACCACGAGATACCGTTTGTCCTTTACGAACAAGGATCTTGCTTAAGTGCAAGTAGCGCGTTTTGTAAGTGCTGCCGTGCTGAATGACCACGTAGTTACCCGCATATGGGTGCTTACGCGTCATAATCACTTTGCCATCACCCGTTGCTTGAACCGGCGTACCAACTGGCGTCGCGAAATCTGTACCGTTGTGCGGTGAAATGCGGCCAGTCACAGGGTGTAAGCGCTTAGGGTTAAACTGAGAACTTTGGCGCCAGCTACTGCTCACTGGGTAACGTTGGAAAGCACGTTGTAAGCTATCGCCATTAGCATCGTAATATTGTCCGTCAGTGTGTAAGTATGCTGACACAACGCGGTTACGATTCATGATCTTAATTGCTTCAATTTCACGTTTTCCGGTTGCAACACCATCAACATATTGCGCTTTTTGAAGCACTTCAAACTGATCGCCAGCACGTAGGTCTCGGCTAAAGTTCAGCTTATCTTTAAGAAGAGTCACAATATGGTCAATCTCAAGACTGCTCAGGCCAACCTTGTTCGCCGACATAGAGAAGCTGCCTTGAATATCACCCACGAGAGGTCGCTGCTTCCACTCGCCCGGAATAGAGATGTCTTCGAATTCGTAGCTGCCGTCATCAAGTAATCGGTAAACCACTTTGTCCGCGACGCTAAATTGAAGTTCCATTTTAGAAAGGTCGCCGGTCGCTTCATCACGCCAAAAGCGTAATGTATTACCCGGACGAAGCGTATCTAAAGCAAGGAAGTTCAAATCAGTTTCCATCACGCTCATCATCGATTTGTAAGAAAATCCAAGCTGAGTGAAGATGCTACTCAAGTTATCGCCCGTTTGAATTTGATACTCAAATGTCGGCGGCTCAATAACGGTAACAGAAGATGGTGACAGAATTGACTCAATAACGGTTGAGTCGGGCAAATCAAGATCGATCGTTTTCGTCAGATCCGATTGTGACGATTGCAAAGCAACACCAATCGCAGCAATAAGTGGCAGTCCCAAAATAGCTACTTTTTTTACAGGTGAAAGCTCAGCAAACGGAGAGGGAAATATTTTTGAATACACGGTAAACAGGTCTTTCTACGATATAAAGGCATAGGATATGCTTTTCAAACGCATAAATCATCAATGCATTGTCATAATATGATGTGAATCTTCCCAACTTAGCCTAAGTCATTGAGTTGCCGTAGATGAAGAGCCACTAGATAAGAAATAAAATTAACCGCTAAATTTAAAAATAAAAAAGCAGAAACGGCTAGTTTCTGCTTTCTATTGGTTGACGTTATTCCGTTTCGAATAATTAATAAACGAAGCAAATTAGTCGCTGGTTTTAAGAAAAGATTATGCGTTTACCGTCGACACTAGGCAGTTGTCTTCACCAAATTCATTTGGGATGTAACGATCGGCATTCGCATCGTTCACCCATTGTTGGTCATCAACTAGGTAGCGGAATTGAAACTCGCCACCTTTAGGTAGGCGAGTTTTAAACTTGTAAACCTTACCTTTGGCCAGTTTTTTCATTGGGGTGGCTTTCCAATCAAGAAAGTCAGCAACGATGGATACAGAGTTCGCTTCTTGAGCTTCTAGCTCGAAGGTCACTTCAACTTCATCTTTCGTCTTAAAAAAACGTTTATTAATCATTCGCAAGCTCCATTAGTAATAATAAGCGGACACAAAGCTAACTGTGTCTAAATTTCATTCATCTAACTAAGATAATATGTAATTTGGCTCACATAAACAACAGATCCTTACATTCACGAAAACGTTATTGCTTACCAATTGATTGCGTATCAAAAGAAAAACTCATTAACACCTTTTCAGAAGGGGGTTCTGCAAATGATTGTTCCGCAGAATGCTGAGTAAAGCCGATAAAACCTTCCCCAGTAAGTTTATTCTGTGATTGCGAACCTGGCTGCTGAGCTACCTCCAATGTCTGAATTTGTATACGATCACCCAGTAAAAGTTGGTCGACTAACACCACACGGCTTCGTTGCTGGTCATGCTTAAACAGGCCTAGATAATAGAAAACACCGCTGCCTTGGTTAGATATCCACATCGGCGCGACAAAGAAACTCGCCTTGCCCAACGTGGCGGCTGAAAGATTATTGGTGTCTACCGTTACCACACCGCGCTCAACACCTGAGTCATAGCGTCCAAACGCGATGGCTCTAGGCTCATCAACTTCATTGATAAAAGCGTAGGCGTTAGTCTCAGGAACTTTAATTGTCCATGGATTGGTCGTCTTCAAATCAAAAACGGTTTCTACGACTGGGTCATAACTCACTTGAGAAGAAGGAAACTTCGCCAAGATCTCTTCATCACTTAAGCTAAAGCGATAAATACCCGCTACTATCACCACAACCAGCATGACAATTGGAATCAGTAGAATCAGAGGGATAGGTAAGATTTTCTTTTTCATGGGCAATTATATTCTTTTGTTTTCATCCAGTTGTGCAGACCATAAAGGGCTTTAGTATAATTATCAATACAGGGTTAACCAGAAGTGGAGCATGGATGGATATCAATCATATTAAAGACAGAAATATCAGAAGTTGCGAATGCCGCTGTGGAGCAGTCAACCTAGTATGCCGAGGTGAACCTCAACGTACATCTGTCTGCCATTGCTATGAGTGTCAGAAACGCACCGGAAGTGTGTTCGGCGTTCAGGCTCGGTTCCCAATAGAACAAGTTACACTCAGCGGTGAAGTGACCTCTTTTTCACGCATCAGCGATACGGGTAATGAAGTCACCTATCAGTTTTGTCCCAAGTGTGGCACCACCATGCTTTTGCAGTCGGTTGCCGCCGCTGATTTTTATATCGTCCCGCTCGGATTATTTAAAGAGCAAGACTTCCCACTGCCGAGCTTTTCGGTTTATGAAGAACGCAAACACGGTTGGGTTAAGTTCGACCACCAAATGAGCCATTACAACTAGTTCGTCATTGAGCGTTATCTTTATCTCGTTATTGACCGTTATCTTTATATAGCAACAGTATTAAAACAAACTGCAATACTGTTGCCTAAGATCAAATATCACCGCTTCACAGCGCTAGCGTATCTTTTGTCTAGCGTTATAATCTTGCTCCTCTATTTAACCCAGGGTGAACCACATGATTTCTAAGTTACCTCGCTGGGTTGAATACGGCGCCCTTTTGTTAGCTGGTCTTGCTGGCAGTGTTAATGCTATCGGCTTACTTGGCTTCCAACATCAAGCTATCTCCCATATCTCCGGCACCATGTCTTTGCTAGGCAGTAGCCTGCTTACACCGACCTCGGCTTCTGTTCACCTCCTATTGGTGATCATGAGCTTCATGTTAGGTGCGGCGTTCAGCGGGTTCTTTATTGAAAACCAAGCATTGAAGTTAGGACGCCGTTACGGTGTTGCACTATGTATTGAGGGTGGATTGCTGTTTTTGGCGCTGTGGACACTGTTGCAAGGCTATACTTCAGGTCAGTATTTCGCTTCAGCCGCGTGTGGTTTGCAGAACGCGATGATCACCACTTACAGCGGGGCAATCATTCGAACAACACACATGAGCGGGATCATTACCGATCTTGGGATCATGATTGGCGCTCGCTTAAAGGGGATGCCTTTTGACCGCCGTAAAGCCAAACTGCTAATTTTCATTGTGGTTGGCTTCCTGTTTGGCGGCTTAATTGGCGCTTGTCTGTTCCAACGCTTCGAAATCTTGGCATTGGCTTTCCCTGCCTCTTTTGCTTTCATTATTGCGTTTAGCTACTGGTTATACTTGACCTATCGAACTGAAACCCCAGTCAATTTATAAATATCTGGCAATATAACCTCAAACTACGTAACATCCGCAACACTTTATTCTAAACTCTTAATACGTTGCAGAATAACCAGTATGAATATTTAGCTATATTTGATGAATAGTATTGCAAGCGATATTAATACTGGGTAATCTTGCACCCAATGAGAAAATACGGACGTTTAGTGAATAAAAATGCCAAGGATGTGGCTTTTTTACGTGTAGAAATTCGAGAACAATAACATGTCTAACAACAAGAATACTGCTCAAACAGAGAAATCTAAAGGCAGTTTCTGGGTTTTCTTAATCCCATCATTGATTGGTTTATTCCTTTTCATGGCGCCAATCAGCTATCAAGGTGATCTAACCATCCCTGTAGCTATCTTAGCCAAATCAATTCAAGCGGTTTTCGGTGAATATCTAGTCCCTATCATCACTGCGATCGTTGCTTTCATGTCTGTAGCTTCAGTTTTAAGCACCATTTTTAAGCCTACATTCATTACATCAAATTCATTTTTAAACGGCCTTTTCAACCCATCTCCACTGTGGTTGCTGGTTCGTTTAATTGGTGGTGCTGCAGCCGTTATGGCTTTCTTCCAAGTTGGCCCTGAGGTTATTTGGGAAGAAAATACTGGTGGTCTGGTTCTAGAAGGCCTGCTTCCGACACTGTTCTCAGTATTCATCTTTGCTGGTTTGCTACTTCCGCTTCTACTTAACTTTGGTCTACTAGAGCTGTTTGGCACGCTACTAAGTAAAATCATGCGTCCAATCTTCAACCTACCAGGCCGCAGTGCTATTGACTGTATGGCTTCTTGGTTGGGTGACGGCAGTGTTGGTATCCTGCTTACAAGCAAACAGTACGAGAAGAAATTCTACACTCAGCGTGAAGCTGCGGTTGTTGGTACGACTTTCTCAGCAGTATCTATCACATTCAGTCTTGTGGTTATTGCTCAGGTAGAACTAGAGCACCTGTTCCTACCTTTCTACGCAGCAATCTGTTTAGCGGGTATTGTGGCAGCGGTGATCATCCCTCGCCTTCCACCACTAAGCATGAAGAAAGATACTTTCATTGATGGCAGCAAGCCGCACAAAGACGCTGACGCGATCCCAGCAGGTCACTCAACGTTCTCTTGGGGTCTTGAGCTAGCGGTAAATAAAGCATCTCAAGTAAAGTCGGCTAAATCTGTATTTGGCGAAGGCGTTCGTAACGCCGTAGATATGGTATTTGGCGTACTGCCTGTTGTTATGGGTTTAGGTACAATGGCACTAGTTATTGCGGAATACACGTCTGTGTTCTCAATCCTAGGTCAGCCTTTCATTCCATTCCTAGAGCTACTTGGTGTTCCTGAAGCGGTTGCAGCATCTGAAACGATTGTTGTTGGTTTTGCGGACATGTTTATCCCAGCAATCCTTGCGGCTTCTATCGACAACGAGATGACTCGCTTTGTTATTGCAGCAATGTCGGTAACTCAGCTGATCTACATGTCTGAGGTGGGCGCTCTACTTCTAGGCAGTAAGATTCCAGTGAACATCTTAGAACTGTTTATTATCTTTATTCTACGTACGTTAATTACGCTTCCAGTTATCGCTGGTGTAGCGCATCTAATATTCTAAATTAGATACTACTTATGTAACTCAATAAAGATTCAGTTTATAAAGCCTCACTTTTGTGGGGCTTTTTATTTGCGAAAATATATACACAGTATTATTTGGAGTTCAATTAATTTATAAGCTCTGCATGTCATTTGATTTCATATCGTTTATTCACCCCGCCTCTTTTTAATAGAAAACTGAACGCATAACTATCAAATTAATACATTCTTAATTCCTCCTTAAACTCCGTCTAGCCCCATTCCCCAACTCATTGAACCAAATACTAAAAGCAACAAATATGCGCTTTAGTGAATTTTGCATTGTTTAGGTTGTTGTATTTTTGTAGTCTATTTTGTGAAATTACATTCAAGTAAAATCCAATCTAGTCGATATATATAATTACAAAAACACGATTAACTTTAGTCTTCGCAAAGCCTGTGAGAAGGGGAAAACTCAATGAAATTTAGCCATAAGGTGGTTGCTGCATCATCAGCCTTGCTGCTAGTGACAGTATCATTGCTTTCAATACAACAACTTTACACCGTAAGAAGTGCAGTAGAAAACCACGTCAATGCGAGCCTGAAAGAGATGGTCTCGGGCGTGAAAAATACCGTCGTATCGGAGATGAACGCCAAGAAAGCGTTGGCTCAATCGACGACTGAAGTCATCGAGATCAACCCTGAAGATCGCGCTTACGTTAAAGAAATCTTAGAAAAGCCAAAGCTTAAAAACAGCTTCCTAGCGGTTGGTTTTGGTTATGAAGCAAACGGTTTCGTTATTGAAAATGATGATGGTTGGGATGCCGGTCCAGACTACGACCCACGAATTCGTCCTTGGTACATTGATGCTAAATCCAAAAACAGTTTAGTTGTTACCGCTCCTTATGTGGATGCATCAAGTAAGAAAGTCATCATATCAGTAGGTACTCCAGTTAAAGACAACGGCCGCTTTACTGCGGGTATGTTCTACGACCTAGAATTGACGAACCTTGCTACCTTGATCAACCAAGTGAACTTGTTTGATGCGGGTTACCTGTTCCTAGTAACAGCCGACGGCACCACGATTGCTCACCCAAATGCGAAAAACAACGGTGAAACGCTATCAAGCTACATGCCACAAGCGACTATTCGTGAAGGCTCTCAAGAAATTGAAGTCGACGGCAAAATGTTCCTAGTTAATTTCACCCACATCCCTAGTGAAGATTGGTACATCGGTGCCATCCTGGATGAAGAGATCGCTTTCCAAACCGTTGAAGAGTTGAAGAACAGCTCAATGATCTACTCTTTAATTGCGGTAATTCTCAGCATCATTGCTCTAACAGTTCTAATTCGCGTGTTAATGCGTCCACTGGATGCACTTAACCAAGCGATTCAAGATGTAGCAAGTGGACAAGGTGACTTAACTAAGCGCCTAGATACCAACACAGACCAAGAGTTCTCTGACCTAGCGAAAGGCTTCAACACCTTTACCGAAAACCTGCAAAATCAAATTATTCAATCGAAAGCGATTGGTGTTGAGATTAAACGCGGTACTGAAATCACGGTTAAAGGTGCAGGCGAATCAGCAAACGCGATGAATACGCAACTTCAAGAGCTTGAACAGTTAGCGACTGCAATGAACGAGATGGCGGTGACTGCAACTGAAGTGGCGAACAACGCTCAAGGCGCGGCTGCGGCGGCTCGTGAAGCTGATGAAGCAACGCTAGACGGCACATCTGTCGTAAGTGACACCACTCAAGCGATTGATAACCTTTCAGCTCGTATCGACCAAGCGGTTGCCGAAGTACAAGTACTTGAATCAGCAACAGCCAACATCGAAACGATTCTAAAAGTAATCAACGATATTGCAGACCAAACCAACCTACTGGCATTGAATGCAGCTATTGAAGCGGCGCGTGCTGGTGAATCAGGCCGTGGTTTCGCAGTCGTTGCCGATGAAGTTCGTACTCTGGCACAACGTACTCAAGAATCAACTACGGAAATCCGCAACATGATCGAGCAGCTCCAAGCGGGTGCAAGCTCAGTATCGAACGCGATGAACCAAAGTAAAGACACAGCCACTGACGCCGTTGAACGCGCTCAGCAAGCGAACTCTTCACTTGACCGTATCCGTGACGCGATTCAACGCATCTCAGATATGAACATCCAGATTGCTTCAGCGGCAGAAGAGCAGAGCTTAGTAGCGGAAGAGATCAATAACAACACTGTTAAGATCAAAGACCTTTCAACACAAGTATCAACAGCGGCCCAAGAAGCGAATACCGCAATGCAGCAGCAAACTGACAATGTTCGCCAACAAGACGAGCTATTGAATAAGTTTACGGTTTAACCAAGGTTTGGCTCAGTTGCCGTTTGGCTGAGTCGCCATTTGGTTTAGTTACCGAGCAATAGCTTAAAATAAAAAGCCCCGATTACTGATTGCCAGTAAGCGGGGCTTCTCTTTCTAGTCTATCCAAGTTAACTCGTGACAGGCTTCAATTCATTCGTCGTTAACATCATGCATTGGTTCGATTCCACCTTGATGGTTAAATCCTTACCAACACATTCAAACACATCATCCGACAGTAAATCGGTTACCGCACCAGTCCAATTTAATGAGGCTGTTTTGCTTCGCTTCGACTTGTTGATCACCACAATGCCTTTATCGCCACGGACAAACACCAACAAATCATCATTCGCTTCAACCACACGCATCGCTTCGCCATGAACATGGTTATGGAATTGAATCATGCTTTTCATGTAAGGCGCTTGCCAGTCGTTAAGCCAACGAGGCTGACCGCTCTTGTCCAGAATACCGCTGGTGCTCAGTTCACTGTAAACAAGCGGCACACCGCCGTCTCGACCAAGAATGAAAGCATGAGCCAATCGCTCATCCACTTCATCCATCACATGCTCCAAAAACACCTCGTTATTGGGAATATCATGAGTGACCGCAAACGTGATCGCTCGCATATTCGACAGAGCCTGACCAAAACAGTATGGGTTAATCAAAGACTTAAAGCTGCCCTGCTCTTCAAATGCTTTGAAGATGGTGTTGAACAACGGGAAATCGTAAGCGCCTAAGCGAGTGTGTTTAAGATAAGGCTCAAGGAACAGCTCATACTCTTCTTCTGTCGCGCCGCCATCGGTAATGATCTCACCGAAGATGTGCATTTCTTCGCAGATGTCATCAGTCCACACCTTGCGTAGATGTGCCAGTGTCATGTGCTTTGCCGCGTCAATGCGAAACCCTTTCACACCAATCTCTTTCAGTGCTTTTAGGTAGGCTCTTTGCTGTGCCACCACATTATCGTTATCAAGCAGCGTTGGCAGGCCAGGGTCGCTCGCGCCACCGGTAATACGCCCGTTTTGCACTTCCCAAGTGTCTTTCCAGTTCTTGATGCCAAACGCCTCCACGAAGTCGTTCTCATCAAATAGAGGCTCAGAAAGGTCACCAAACAAACGTATGGATTCATAATAGTCAGCATCTTTTTGATAAGACGCCATGTCTTGCTGATTGGGATACGTTAGATCACCGCGGATACCCGATTCGTTGGCCATGTGGTTAAACACCACATCCACATAAGTACGAAGCCCATGTCGCTTTAACGTGTCGACCATCGCTTTAAAATCTTGTGTGTCACCCAACTGATTATCGATCACACGATAGTCTTGGGGCTGATAGCGTTGCCACCATTGAGTGCCAGAATTTCGATCGCAACCTTTAGGGCCGCGCAGCGATTTCATCGCCGGTGATACTAAAACAGATTTATAACCCAACTCTTGGATCAGTGGGGCGTTCTTCATTACGTCAGCGTAGCACCAGTCAAAGGCATGCAATATGACATCTGTCGCTGGTTTGCTTAACATAGCTGAACTCTCCATGTTGTTCTCCTACCAAACTCGTTTACAGCTTTTTAGAAAAGGCAAAGGCTAAAAGGCAAAGCTGCAATAAATTTCCTCAAGAATGGCATTTATTATATGAGTTACTCATTAAAAACCCTCCTCCTCCTACCAATTACTCACGGTGGATGGTTGAGGGCGTAGCACCAATTATCGCATAACGTCTGGGATGAACACTCAACCGTAGTGCTTTAAAACGCGCACAAAAGTCACAAAAAAGGAGCGTATATACGCTCCTTTTATTCAATCTAACACATATTTATAACTAAGTTCTGTAAAGAACCTTCACGACGTGCCAGCCAAATTTTGTTTTCACAAGGTGTGGTACAAGCGTCTCGCCAGAGAAACAAACCTTATCAAACTGAGGCACCATTTGACCTTTTTTGAACTCACCTAGGTCGCCGCCCTTTTTACCAGATGGACAGGTTGAATGTTTCTTCGCTAGCGTTTGAAATTTAGCGCCCTTTTTAAGCTGCGTCATGATGTCTTCTGCTAGTTCTTTATGCTTCACCAAAATATGAAGCGCTGCTGCTGTTCTTGCCATGATAATTCTCAGTTTGTTGCTGCCAGTTTACTTACGACGATTACTTAGAACATCGCGAATGAACTGACTGTTGTAAATCTGTTTGCCGCTAACGGCTTATCGACATAAATTCATCGACAGCCAGCGTTTAGCGTGATTTTAACCCAAGAACCGCTATTCTTCACTCTATAACCGAAAACAACTGCCTTAAAGGCCATTAAAAACCGCATCGCGACTTGCTGCGGCTTCCATTTCCCTTTAAATTAATCCTTATAAATTAAGCGCGTATTAAGTAGGAGCCACTTATGGCCAAACCGATCAGTAAAGCGAGTCAGTCACAGGGAATGTTGATGTTCAAGTTGTCCCTCACTCAAAGTTTTGCGATTGGCACGCTTAAGGTCAGAGAAATCGTCCCTTTTCAGCCGATGACTCAGATCCCCTACTCCCATCATCACGTGATTGGTACAGTGACTATCCGCGACCTTACAGTTCCTGTGATTGATATGTCCGCTGCGATTGGCTTCCGTCCGATAACACCCGCTGAATACCAAGATTGTGTACTCATCGTTACTGACTGTTTGAGAACAGTTGTGGCGTTCTTGGTTCGTTCAATTGATAAAATCATTGAATGCGACTGGAAGAGCATTGAATCTCCACCCACCAGTGTGGGTCGCAATGTGTTTGTAACGGGTATTACACGTTTTGAAGACCGTATTGTGCAAATGCTCGATGTGGAACTGCTGCTTTCTAAGATCTACCCAGCTTATGAGAATGCTCATATCCCGATGCTGACCGATGTAGAAAGGGAACGCCTCAAAGCATTGAACATCTTATTAGTGGATGACTCTTTGATTGCACGTAAACAGTTATCTGATGCCTTAGACAGCATCAACATCCCTTACAGCATATGTAACAACGGCTTAGATGCCATCGACCTAATGCGACGCCAAGCCAGCGCTGGCAATGCCATTGATCTTCTGGTGAGTGATATCGAGATGCCGGGATTAGATGGTTATGAGCTTGCATTTGAAGTGCAAAACGACAGCGCTTTAAGTCACGCTTACTGTATTTTGCATACCTCACTGTCCAGTGAGATCTGTGTCGACCGTGCTAATCAGGTGGGGGCGCATGAAGCGCTTGAGAAGTTCAACGCGGGTGAATTAATCGAAGCTATGCTACGCGGCGCAAAAGTCTTAAACGGCGCCTCTACGGCTGCTTAGGCTCTGTTATAGAAGCTAAACCTGGCATAGTGCTCAATGGTTTAGCTTCTTAGTCTCTTCTTTCTTCAAATCTTAATAAGAATAGAGCTAACCGTTAGTCTTTGTTTTCTGGCATAGACTTTTTCGGCATAGAGTAGCTCTTACTCACAAATTCCACTTCCTCGACTTCATTCACATGATTGGTAAAAGAGGCCAATGCATAGAGAGTGTTCGCGACTAGGTTGGCGTATTTAAAAAGAATCGGGTCTGGCGACTTTTTGCTTTCATGATGTTCAATACTCACCAAAGCTCGCACAACTTTCTTAGCCTGACAACGACACAAGTGAAGTTCACTAGACACTCGGTGTCCACCGGGTAAGACAAAGCCTTTAACCCCCCCTTCTAACTGCTCACGGATACGATGATAATCTTGCTTGAGCTCGACCAATTCAGACTCGGTGATGGCAAGCTTACCGCGCACAGAGCCATTCAAATGGTAGATGTTTGGCTGCAAGCGTTGCAGGATCTCACGAACCTGAGGCTCTAGCTCTAAAGACAACACCAATCCAACTCGGCAACAAAGTTCATCCGACAAAATCTCAAAATCACAGATAGGACTGTCTTCATAAATAAACGGGTAACAGAACTCGTCCCAATCTCGACTTACTGGTTTCACGTACCGATCCTTACACATAAATAGTCATCAAACGTCAATATACCAAACTCTTTGATTTAGACATAAAAAAGCCCTCACATTGGAGGGCTCCTAAAGAAATCGGTTAAACGAGATTACTCGTTAGATACTTTTTTGTGGCCTTCTTGTAGGTGAACGAAGTCCACCAGATCGTCGCCTGACACTTGGTATGCTTGACCAAAGCCTTTAACGAACAGGCCGTTCTCAGCTTTAAGGTTAAACAGAGAGAAGTCTTGAAGTTGGCTCAAACCATCAATGATTTCACCAAAACGCTCTTGCATCTGGCCAATCACTTGAGTCCAAAGTTCCGTTTCACGCTCCACAACACTTGCTTGAGCATCAAACGTTAAACGCTTACGTGCGTAAAGCTGCTTCGAGCTCTCTTCGTCTTCAATCATCATCAAAGATACCTGAGGGTTCGCTTTCAAGTTACGAGCATGACGAGCAATATCAGAAATTAGAACAAAGTAACCTTCTTGGTTCTGAACGAAAGGTGCGTAACTTACGTTCGGGCGACCTTCTTCATCAACCGTTGCAAGTTGAAGGGTACGGCGCTCTTGGCGAAACTCTTTAATTTCTGGACCTAGGCGACCTTGTAGACGTTCTTGTTTTACTTGCTGTTCCATGGGTAATTCCTTTCTTCACTTTCTCTGATTTATTATTTTTGCCCAAGGTTGAGCGATCATTAGCGAACTAAACGATCCTCGAGCATTGATGTCTTGTTTAAGCCAGTTGGCAACCCTATGTAAGATTGCTGCTGATTATTTACTGTAAATTGAACTTAAGCTTGTTCTTTTAGCGCTTTGAAGCGTTCTACTTGGTCGGCAATAAGCTCACGCTTTTCGTTGCGACCTAGGTAGATCTTAAAAATGTTCTCACCGGTTTCACTGAAGAAGCCGAAGTAATGACTTTCACGACCCATGAACGCCTTGCTCACCAAACCGATATGTTTAACGTTATCAAGTTTAAGGTGACCATGAAGCTCGCCCTCTTTGCCCATTAGGTTGTAGTAACCACGCGCTACCTTACCTTTCGGGAATGGCGCTTTAACTTCAAAGATAGAACCAAATGAATGCACGATAGTGGTCACAGGGCCCCAACCCACTAAACCTTCTAGAATCTCTTGAGCACGGCTGCCATCTAGCATTACCGCCATGTCGTTTGGAAAAGCAGCAACCACTTCAACCTCTGAAACACCTAGCTTCTCAGCAATTGCTGTTGGCAGTAGTTTTGGCTCTTCTTCTAAAATTAGAGCTACGCGTTGTTCTAGAGTTTCTGTCATTTCTAATGTTGTATCTGTCATTGAATATGTTCCGTATAAACGAGTAAGTTATAAACTAAAAATTCGATATTAAGCGTGCTTCAAACTTGCATGCGGGTGTACGCCCGAACCTGACGCTTTAGGCGCTGGGTGCATAGCTTGGTATTCAGCGTTAAGCACTTGAATCACACTCTGCGCTAGGCTTACCGCCCAAAAGCTGCCAGCAACAGTCAGGCTCAGATAATCTTCCGAAAGCTCAACTAAACCGTTCTTTTCCCAATGCGCGAACAAAGGCTTGAGGTAGTCGAACGTATCTTGCCCCATAAATCTCGGTAGCGTACTTCTTCTAACAACACCAGAATCGAAACCTGCCTTTAATGTTGAGAAGATAGGCTCTAATGAGCTTTGCTTAGTCATCATGGCAATAGGTAATTGACCTTGCTTTATAGACTCCATGTAGCTGTCTAAAGTTCGATGCTGCATCACACCATGACCGCCGATGTTGCCACCAGCGCCACAACCAATGGGTAGAACTTCGGCATAAGTTTTCGCTAAGCTGTTGTAAATGCTGCGTTCGCGGTTATCACGAGTCCAGTGGTTTACGCTCAGTTGCTTGACCTTATTTTTTGCCATGAACTCCACACCCGCCAAATACATACTCGCCTGATCTGGCGTATTGGCCGGTGGTGGGATTTTTCCTTTCTCAACGAGATTCAGCATAGGAGCATTGCCCGAAACGATCAGTTGGTAGAGGTCAATGCCGTGTGCGCCAGTAGACATGTAGTCTTCTAAATCTTGTTGGAACACTTCCATAGATTGGTGCGGTAATCCGTATAGCAGATCAAGAACGATTGGCGCTTGCTCGGTACGACTCAGTGAACTGATACGTTCTAGCACAACCTCTCGGTCATCAAGGCGCTTAGCACTACGTCGAACTTGAGTATTGAAACTTTGAATACCGAATGAGAAACGATTGAAGCCACCTTCAAGCGTACGATCAAACATCTCGTCACCAAATCGATTGATTCGCCCTTCCAATGTCATCTCAACATCGTTCGCTAGTGGGAAATATTGGCGAATAGCCTTGCCTAACTGCTCTACTTGTTGAGGAGACAAATCGGTAGGTGTTCCGCCACCAATATAGACGGCGTGAAATAGTCCAGACTGAGCCCATGGCGTTTTGGCTTTTTGCTTTAGCTCAACCATCAGCGCATCGAAATACTCATCGACTAATTTACGGCTGGCGGCATTTTGGAAGAAATTGCAGAACGTACAACGCACACGACAAAAAGGAATATGGATATACAAGCAACGTTTATCCTGTTTTTGCCCTTCACTTAACATCAGTTCATCAAAGAGCTCCAACTTCTTGCTCGGGTCGACCGGAATTGAACTTCCTCCGGCATGGGCAGAATGCTTTTTAGCAAACGCAAAACGAAGCGGATCAGGGCTAGAAATACCCAAGACCGATTCGTCATACTTATAGATATTAAGACTCATATAATCTCTCTAAACACTTACATAGCAAAGTCTGGAAGACTATTCGCTAAAACTGAAATAATCATAAATAGACGCAAATGATAATGCAATTGATAATTGATCTTATTTAGATTCTAAGCAATAATCCGATACAGATTTTGGATTTGGTAAAGGATTGAGTGTGAACGTTCCTAGATATGTTATTGCAGGCGGTGCATCGTTAGTGATTCATGCAGCGCTATTATTTGTTGCTCAAGAATCCAAAGTATTCGCGATGCCTGCAGGTAGCCAATCGAACACGGTATCGATCAACTTCACTCCCAAGAGCACGCCTTCTCCAGCTCAACAAAAAACCATCACGGAGCCGGTTGAACCAGAACCAATCCAAGAAACGGTCTCACAAGCTGAACCTAAACCTGTCGAACCCAAGGCCATTGAGCCAAAGCAAGCTAAGCCAACCCCAAAGAAAAAAGCGATCACCAATAAACCTCAACCAAAGAAAGTTGAGAAAAAAGTGATTGAAAAGAAGGTTGTCGAGAAAAAGCCTGTTCAAAAGAAACCAGTGACTGAGAAAAAGGTGGTGAAGAAAGAACGCCCAGAGCCAGCCACTCAACCAGAGAAACTGGCCGACAAGAAAGTCGATAAGAATATGGACGAATCTGCCAACCAGTCTCAGGAAGTAAACCAAGGCGTATCAAACCAAGAGCCGGTTTTAGTCACTAAGCCTTCGTTCTCTGCGCGTCCTACCCCACCGAATTACCCTCGCCAAGCAAGACGTCGTGGCGTTGAAGGTGTCGCGACTTATGAGATCTGGCTAGACGCTGAAGGCAAACAAATTAAACAAGCATTAGTAAATTCATCAGGCGCGCTAATGCTCGATAACGCCGCATTAGATGCCATTAAACAATGGAAATTCTCACCTCACACTGTCAATGGTCGAGCGATTGCTCACCGAGTACAAATACCTATTCGTTTTAGGTTGGATTAATCATGCAACAAATCAGTTATTTACAAGATCAACTTGGCTTAATGACTTGGCCTCTTCTTATCTGCTCAGCATTAACAGCAATGATCATCGCTGAACGTGTCTTCCAAGTCATGCTCAGCATTGGTGTGGGCAAACGTGCTATTCGTCGTGAGCTTAACCAAATTTCACCAACCAACAGCAAAGAGATTGAAGCGCTTGCTCAGTCGATTTCAGGTAAACGCCCGCTCTTGTACAAGGGCGTGTCAATGTTGCTTGCTCACCACTCTTTCTCAAAAGGGTTACGTGAAGATGCCGCTGGGATCTGGCTACAAGAAAAACGCCACCAGCTTCATGCAGGTTTAAGACTGCTTGGTTTGATCGGCGTGATCAGCCCACTCATCGGCTTGCTTGGTACGGTACTTGGTCTTATTGAGATGTTTAAAGGCGTTGCCGCGACAACAGGCAGCATCACGCCTAATGATTTGGCAGATGGTCTTGGATTAGCAATGCGAACCACAGCAGCAGGTTTAATGATTGCGCTTCCAGCTATTTCTGGTGCTCAGCTACTCGGGCTATGGGCCGATCGAGTGCTAGCTCAATTGGAGCATACATTGAACTATGTGAATGTGTGGTTAGAAGGCATGTCGATTCAAACCAATCAGTCAGATGATACTCAAGGTAAGCCTGTCAACAAAACCTCTATCGGTGATGTGAGCCAAGCATGATTAAAACGCCCCACTCATCTCACACACAGAGCCTAGCGCCGGACTTAACACCGCTGCTCGACATCATTTTTATCGTGATGGTTTTTCTATTGCTTACGGCATCGGTAAAGCTGGAATCGCTAGAAGTTGAGCTGCCAAGCTCGGATGTTAAAAACGTTTCTGAAGTCCACAAGGATTCAATTAGCGTCAATATTTTAGACCGCGAACCCTACTGGGCAATTAACGGCCAAGAATACATCGACTGGGAAAACTTCAAGATTGCGCTGTTAGAAGAGACTGGTTCAACGGATAAAAAACCGATCATCATTGGCGCAGATAAAGCCGCTAACGTGGAGAACCTAGTGAAGTTGCTTTCATTCCTTCAAGAAAACGGAATACCAGCGACTCAATTGCTCACGGACGATGGCTAGAGCGACACTCAATTTTCACGAGGTTTGGCTTCTGGTTGATAAAACTAAACAAGCAGACTAAGCCTCTCTATCGATTCGAACTCACAATGCGAACGGACTGCTCACTGAGTATCTTCGCGATACAAAAAGAAAATATAAAGAACTTATTATGAACAACTTAAACGTGCTCAATAAATTAAAGACCAAGACACCTCTTCTTTCATTAGCTGCAATCAGCCTGGCACTTAGCGCACCCGCAATGGCCAACGACGCTGAACAACCTCGAATCATCAGTGCTGGTAGTGCCGTTACTGAATTGGTTTTGGCATTAGGTGCCGAAGAGCAGTTAGTCGCGATTGATGTGACCAGCCACTTCCCTCAAGGAGAAAACCTGCCAAAGATTGGTTATCACCGAAACCTGTCTGCTGAAGGTCTACTCGCCCTAGAGCCAACCACATTGATTGGCTCGGATGAAATGGGACCAGACAACGCTATCTCTCAATTAAAATCGGCAGGCGTCGATGTAGAGATTGTTAACACTGAAGCAAACGTGGAAGGGCTATTAAAGCGTATCGACCAAATCGCAAAGATCACCCATACCGAAGACCACTCGCAGCAAGTGAAAACCGATGTGAATCAAAAGATCGCAGCACTGAAAGCGAACCAAGTACCAAGCAACGAAGCGAAGAAAGTTCTATTCCTGTTGCTGCATGAAGGTCGCCCTGCCAACGTTGCTGGCGGTGAAACATCACCAAACGCAATCATCGAGTTAGCTGGCGGTATCAACCCTGCCGCTCAGAGCTTAACGTCTTACAAGCCACTTTCAATGGAATCACTCGTTGAGATGCAACCTGATGTCATTTTAGTAAGCGGCCGTAGTTATCAAAAAATGGGCGGCGCAGATGCCATCCTGAAATCACTGCCTATGCTAGTGGCAACGCCTGCAGGTATGAACAAGCAAATCATTACCGTAAATGGCAGTGCTTTGGTTGGCGGGCTTGGCCTAGAAAGCCTCTCTGAAGCAAAGCGTCTAAACGCACTTATCTACCCGCTATAACTTATCTACCCGCTATAACGCGACTACCCTATTTTTACTGTTGCTAGTTCAATGCCCGTCACCAGCCTACTTTCGCAATGTTGGTGATGGATATTGAAGTTAGTGACGGACATTGAGGCCCTTTATGTTGTTACGATCCGTCCCGCTGAAAACATCGATGTTAGGCCTAGGTGCTACCCTAGTCTTCGTCGCACTGTTTTCAATCACCGTTGGGCCAATGAACATTAGCTTGGCTGACAGCGCAGCGAGCTTACTTCAGCCAAACAATGATTTAGCCCCCCACATCAACTTGGTGATTCAAGAGATTCGCTTACCTCGAACCATCTTGTGCATGTTGATTGGTGCGATTCTCGCGTTATGTGGTGCTGTTATGCAGGGCCTATTTCGAAACCCGCTTGCTGAGCCTGGGATCATCGGTGTGTCTGCGGGCGCAGCATTAGGTGCTGCACTGGCTATCGTTTTGTTCTCTGAGCTATCGCTTCAATACCCTGCTTTCATGAACTTTGCTGCGGTTCCTGTGTTCGCTTTTCTTGGCGGCGCTTTAACCACGCTGCTGGTGTATAAGCTGGGTACAGGTAAATTCGGCACCTCTGTCACCATCATGTTGTTGGCGGGTGTGGCGATCAGTGCGCTCTCTGGCGCAGGTATTGGCTTCTTGAATTTCATTGCTGATGACCAAATGCTGCGCGATCTTTCATTGTGGTCGATGGGTTCATTGGCGGGCGCTAAGTGGTCAGGAATTTTGCTGGCAGCTGTCACGCTCGTTGGCTTGTTTGTTGTTTTCTACCGCCAAGCGATGTCTCTAAATGCTCTATTACTGGGCGAGTCAGAAGCGCAACACCTTGGTATCCCAGTTCAAAAGCTGAAACGAAAGCTGATTCTACTGACGGCTGCGGGCGTTGGTATCACAGTTAGCCTGTCTGGCATGATTGGTTTTATTGGATTGGTTATCCCACATTTAGGTCGCATGTTGGCAGGCCCTGACCACCGAGTTCTGTTGCCACTATCAGCGGTACTAGGCGCACTGCTGCTAACCGCCGCAGACATGTTCTCACGTGTGGTACTTGCTCCGGCTGAACTTCCTGTTGGTATTGTCACTGCGATTATCGGCGCCCCATTCTTCTTATATCTACTATTTCAACAGAAAGGGAGAATCCTTTAATGTTTCCTTCAGCTTTAAAAGCGACCGATATCGAAGTGAAGTTCGGCAGTAAAGTGATATTAGATGGCGTTTCTATTGAGATTGAAGCGGGAAAGGTAACCACACTGCTTGGGCCAAATGGCGCAGGTAAAAGCACGCTGCTTAAAGCTTTGTGCCAAGAGATATCAAGCAACGGCGATATCCAGTATTTTGGACACAGTAAAGACAAGTGGCCTTCTCAAAAGTTAGCGAAGCACCTTGCTATGCTTCCTCAACACAGCACATTGACCTTCCCATTCTTGGCACATGAAGTTGTCGAGCTTGGTGGGATTCCTCTGCAAGAATCCAACAAGAAGCTGACCAGCATTGCTAGCCAAAAAATGGATGTTGCTGATGTGACTCACTTGAGTGAAAGGCTTTATCCTTCGCTATCAGGCGGTGAAAAGCAGCGAGTGCACTTGGCTCGAGTATTAACTCAGCTTCACCACTCTGGTGACCAATGTATTTTGATGCTTGATGAACCAACGTCTGCACTGGATCTTGCCCACCAGCACAACACCTTAAAGATTGCGAGAGAATTAGCCGACAACCACAATGCCGCGGTTATCGTAGTTTTGCATGATCTCAACTTAGCCGCGCAGTATTCCGATCGATTGGTGGTATTGAAAGATGGCAATTTGGTGTGTGATGGCAAGCCTTGGGATGCACTGAAACCTTCGATGATAGAAGATGTGTATGGTTACAAAAGTATCGTAGAAAAACACCCAACCATGAGCTTCCCTCAGGTTCACCCCGCACAATAAGTCCGATTAAGGAGCGACTCGTTTTGAGTATTCGTTCTTGATAACAATGACGTAATCCTAAGCCTCGATTTGTTCGGGGCTTTTTATTGGCTCACAGCCACTCTCTCGGCTTAAACTCAATTTTATTAATAACCACAGCAGCAAGCACCAAAACGACTCACCTTGAGCATTTGAGGCTCTAGAAATGAACACTACCCGTTAGGGTTACTTAGCTTTTAACACTGAAGAGAAAAACAAGCCGCGGGCGTAAGCATATAAAAAGAAAAGAAATAACATCATTCAGCAAACAGCAACATCGGTGTGGGATTGAGAGAAAAACGCACAAGAAGTGAAACGGCAGGCACAAAAAAAGCCCCCGCAGGAGCTTCTTTTATTGAGTGCTGATTATTGGCTCATACGAATCAATGATTTACCAATCAACCACTCTAGTTCTTTACCGCTAGTATCGCCAAACTGAGTTTCAGTCAGCTTGTATAGACGATCAATACCGTTTGCAGCGAACTCATGTGCGCTCTCAGCAGTAACGATATGATGGAAAAGTAAACGTAAGATTGCTAGGAACTCAGCGTCTTCAAGTGCTGCAACCCAGCTAGCTGAAAATGCGTCAAGGCCATTTTCGAAGTCAATGTGTTCCATGAACATCTTGAAAATACGACCGTCTAGAGCAGCAGTAAAATCCGTTTTCTTTGGAAAGTGATGACTTATACCTGTACGAGAAACACCCGTTTGTTGACTCAACGTCGTGTATGACATCTTGTCGTAACCCAATCTTAGTAGCTGGTCTACAACGGCATCCATGATTTTCTGGATCGTGATTTCTGTATCTTCTTTACTACGCTTTGGCATATTCAGGCTCTTCTCTTTGTAAATCCATCTAACTCAATCAAATGAAGTCAGAATGAAAATCGTTATCAGCATTATGTGAGCAAGGTATTTTTTCGCAAGTATTTATAACTAAATTCACACAAATACTATGTACGAACAATTTTACAGTGATGCCTCTTTGGACACTTTGTCTAATTATTCTTCGAAAATCACCTTACAATCCTAAGTCGATAAGTTTAAATAACTACTTAGAATATGAAATACCCAACGAAAAATTCATTGTATAAATACCTATCAAGCGATAGATAGTCTTATAAAATCATTTCTGGCGCAACTAAGTGAATGATATTCTGACATATTAATAACATTCCTCTTCAACAAAACGTGAGGTAAATCACATACATATTTGGCGGCGCGAATATAGATATTCATCAAACACCTTAACAAACAACATAGCATACCAGTATAAATTAGTTCAAAGGTTTTAATTTTTGTAGATACAGTTCAAATTGCTCGTTAGAATAACCTCAGACTTTGTAAGAGGATTATTTATGAGCCAAGATATTGGTAACAACGATGTATGTGAGGCTTGCGGCTGTGCAGGCGAAATCGGGTTCATCATTAAAGAAGGCGACGATGTTGCTGAAGTAACGGTTTACGGAAACTCAAAAGCACTGATTGAAGCTGAGTTTGCTAAGTATGTTGAACTTGCTAAACAAGTGTCTAGCAACGTTGAGTTCGAAGCATCAGAGATGACTGAAGAAAGCACAGAGTTGCATGCTCGCTTTAAATTTGAAGTTAGCGCTGAGAAGATTATTTTTGAACTTAAGACTCGCTCTCTAGCGCGTTAATATAAGCATTTATATGCTTATTAAAAGACGAGTGAATTACTCGTCTTTTTTTAATTGAACCCAAGCCAGTGACCCATTTTGCTCAAAATCGTTTTCTGCAGCGCACTGAATCACTACGCCCCCCACCTCTAACACTGCCCCAATGCTATAAGCCTTGTCATCGTAATAACAAACTCGTTGCTGTTGACCGCCTTGTGTCACCACCACCGCAGCTTTACCGGGCGTTGAAATTACTTTGTTGGCACTCGCAGACATTGAACCAAACACTGAAGCGGCTATCAGAAAGACCTTAATAATTCGTATATTTACTCTAATCATTAATTTACCTATCATCTTTGCTCCATTCCTCGTTAATCTACCGCCAAATGGGTAAAACACTATGCGAGATTAATTTTTCCATTATAGTGTAAGCGTCTATCGTAATAAGAAGCCTGTTATGCTCAGAATAATTGCACTTATTATTGGTTCCTTAACCATAACAAATGTCAGTGCTGAACCACTCGATCACTATCAAATATTGAACCATCTCGATAATTACGGAAACTTATATCTACGAAATAAGCCTTATACATCACTTCCAACTGGCTTGGTGGTAGATGGTAATCTCAATATAGAGAATACTGCGATAACACGCCTACCCAAAGGGTTAGAAGTGAACGGCAGCCTTAAAGGCTCTAACAGCCAACTCGCTCGAGTCCCGAGCGGGGTTAAGATAAAAGGTTACGTCGACTTGATTGGCAGCCAAATCACCAGCTGGCCAAGAGGTGTAAGAGTGGGCGGCTTTATCAACCTCACCGACACTCCACTGGAAAGGCTACCGAATGGCTTTAGAGTAAAAGGCGATCTGAGCGTGATCCGCACTCCTTTAACCGAGTTACCCAACGGGATCGTGATTGACGGCGACCTTTATATAGGTGGTTCTGGGATTACAACATTCCCCGAGACCATGACAGTCAAAGGCAATATCTATCTGGGCGGCAACACCGTAACCAAATGGCCAACCAATCTAGATCTCGGTGGTGCAGTCGCTCGCTAATTCAGGCTAATGCTCTAATGCTCTAATGCTCTAATACGTTAATGCTCGATCGCAGCAACAAATGGTGATTCAGAAACAAAAAAGGAGCCCAAGGCTCCTTTTTCAATTCAATCAAGTTGCTAATCAACTAGCAAGCTAACTAACGCTCGTTAACCAATGTTCTTCACTGGGTTGGCGTAGCTATCGATCAAGTACTGACGCGCACCTTGTGGCAGGCTCGACAGTTTAGCTTCAAACTCTTGTTTAACGGCCGCTGTAATCGACTCATCTTCTTTTTCTGCTGCCAGCAAGTTTACTGGGAACAGTTTATAGTTATCGTGGATCTGACGATCGATCTCTTCAGCAAGCGCTTCAGGCGTATCAAAATCTTGGTCGATAACCTGACCGAAACCAACGTGAACGCGTCCTTTATCACCGATGATGCCTTGAATGATACTTTCGATATCTTCAAACTCACCCTTTTCGTAACTGCCGTTTACGTCTTTTTCGAAAAGCTCTATCGCTTTAGCCGTGTCACATGGGTCGTTCTCATAAGAAATAGCCACAGGAACAATCTTCAATGACTTCACGTATTCAGGGAAAGCAATTTTTTGCTTACGTCCTTCAACGTGGAACATCTTCAAAATTGCTGGCTCAGTAAAATCGTTACCGTCTTTCGCACGACCTTCCTTTTGAGCGATCCAGATTGAGTTGCCTGTTTCTAATGAGTGCTTAATGTAAGAAGAGAGCTGGCCTAACGCTTTCATCATTTCACGCGGCCCTTTAAGCGAGCGCTTAACGATAAAGCTCTTATTCAAGCGCATCAACTCTGTCGCACACGGCTTCTTCAGAAGATTATCACCAATCGCAATACGGCAAGTTTGGTGATTTTGTTGATGCAATGCGTAGTTCACCAATGCTGGATCCATAGCAATGTCACGATGGTTTGATACAAACAAGTATGCTTGATTCACATCCAATGACTCTAAGCCTGTGTACGTCACACCGTTTGTGGTGTTCGCTAGCGTGTCACGTAAGTACTTTTTCACTTCAATCTGAATGGATTCAACGCTAGTCAGCTTGCTCCACTTCATTTTTAAGTAAACACATAGAACTGGGCTCATTAATGCTTGGAACCAAGCTGAGTGATTTGAAAAACGGTAGTTCAGAATCGCACTGATGAACTCTTCATCATTAATAAGACGGTTTAGTGCCGCTGGAATTTCATCATCGCCGTAAGGACGAATATCAACATATGGATCGGTTGGAGAGGTCATTTTTTCATTCATATAATAAAAAGCTAGCTCATTCTACGCGTTGTTTTGACTTCTCGCAGCTACAGAGCCCATACTTTTGACAAGGTCAGACCAGAAACAGTGAAAATCCCCTGTTATTGTTGGCATTCTTTCAGATTAACGGTAATCTTGACGCCCCAAAATTAAGGTACTATCTATGAACTTCGCTATTGAATATACATCGGCTTACTTTTCACACTTGGTGATCACACCACGCAAGAAAGTACTAAAACATAGCCTTGTATCGGTTCAAAGTGGCTTGGTTTTGATCAAACTGGGTAAGCAAGAGTACGCTGTTGAACCTGGCCAAAGCGTTTGGATTCCCTTTGACTGCTTAACTTCGTTGACTTACTTCCCAAACACTCAAGTTAGCCGTGTCGATTTCTCAGTGCGACTGACAGATGCCTTCCCGCGCCAAGCTGGTTACATCACGCAAACTAACCTCTCTTTGGCGTTGCTAGAGAAACTAGAGCTGACTCACGGCCGAGCTTCAGGTGCGAACAATACCGAGCAAGCGTGTAAAGATATGCTCTCTGTACTCAAGCAAGAAGTGTTGGCATTCAAACCACTGCTTTGTGAAAGTGCGTTGTCTCAACGATTCAATCAGTGGAACATTGATGACTCTAACCTGCCACAAGAGCACACCTTAGTCATGGTAATGCGCGAAGCGAAGAAGCGTATGCAATCAGGTCAAAAGCGCTCTGCCGTAATCGACGACTTATTCTCAGGTAAAGAAGAAGAGTTTGAACAGTTGTGTATGCTGGTGTTTGGTGACGACCTATAGTCACTAATCAGACCGATCGTCGCTAAGAAAAGCGAGAACCTAGATACTAAAAAGCCGCAAAAACTGAGTTTCTGCGGCTTTTTTAATTCTTAGTACTAATTCAGGTTAAATAGAAGCTAAGTTAGCAATCTTGAAGAACAATAGCGTCCTTCTAAAACGGTAACTCGACCTGCATCATCAAATCGGCATCTCTTGAATCATGCCAACGATAATCAAAGCGCATACGAGGTTGCCCTTCTACTTTCTCTCCGAAGCCAATGCTTAATTGCAAACCGTGATTCAGTAGCCACTCTTCAGTAGACATATCATATTGCGCATCTTCTAAGTCTTCAGGAAACCACATCCCTAAGCCAACATAATTTGACTCAAGGCTTTGAGTTAACAGTGGTGCATCTTTGGTTTGAAGTACCCAGTCAGACCAATAGTCTGGTGTGCTCTCGGCTTCGTCTTCACTCATACCAGTGATTTCCAGCATGCGCTCACCAAAAGACTCAATGCTCGTAGAAAGATCTAAACAGCTATTCTCATCATCAGAAGTCAGCATGATTGAATCTAAGCTAAAAAAGTCACATTCAGCCTGTGCAGGTAAACTGCATGCTGCAATGATCATCGTCGCTGGTATCGCGCGCTTTAGCATAGTCATCAGACCTCTTGAATTAGTGAATCTACATTATTGTATACAGTCCACTATCTTGCAACATCTTTGTAACTGACTTTGTACTCAGTTTTGATACATCGCTTCCACTTATCAACGCATTACGAATGTCTGTGCTACGGATCTTCACCTTCTCTGGGCAAGCCATTACAGACCATCGCTCGGTAATCTCACCTGATTTATAGAAAGATGAGAACTTGAAGAAGTTGTCCGGTCCGATAACAAACGTGAGTTCAGCGTCACCATGTAACTTTTGTAATTCACTTAGTACAGCATAAGTTGTCACACTTTCACCGGGCGTAAACAAACTCTTTTCGATCAATGATAGTTCAACTTGATCCAATGAAAGATCACTAATAAATGCGTTAACTAACTGACATCTCGTATCAAAGTCTAGCATCTCTTTTCCCCAAGCATGGGCAATACTTGGTACCAGAAGAACCTTGTCGAAATGAGCCAGTGAATCAATCACACTTTTATGCCCTAAGCTCGGCGGATTAAACGCACTACCGAAAATGGCTATTTTTTCCATTATTAATTGCTGCCTTCTCTTTCTAAGCTTGTGCAAAGAGGTTTTTAAATCGGATGATTTAGGTATGATAACACTAGATTTTTAATTTGCTTGCAGGAAAGGAATACGAATGGAACAGTTAATTCGTGACGAAATGCGCGTACTACCTTCAATTGACCCTCACTTCGAAGTGACTCGTCGTGTGGACTTTATTAAAACGAAACTTCAGCAGTCAGGCTGCAAGTCTCTGATCCTTGGTATCAGTGGCGGTGTAGACTCAACGACCTGTGGCCGCTTGGCACAAATGGCCGTGGATAGCCTGAATGAAAACTCTGGCAGCAACGACTACCAATTCATTGCGGTTCGCCTACCTTACGGCGAACAAAAAGATGAAGATGAAGCACAACTTGCTCTCTCTTTCATCCAGCCTTCTCAATCTGTTTCTGTAAACATCAAAGCGGGTGTTGATGGGCTTCACGCAGCATCTCACGTTGCACTTGAAGGTACAGGTTTACTACCAACAGACTCAGCAAAAATCGACTTTGTTAAAGGTAATGTGAAAGCTCGCGCTCGCATGATCGCGCAATACGAAATTGCGGGTTACGTTGGTGGTCTTGTGATTGGTACTGACCACTCAGCAGAAAACATCACTGGCTTCTACACCAAACACGGTGACGGTGCATGTGATTTAGCGCCTTTGTTTGGCCTGAACAAGCGTCAAGTTCGTGAACTTGCAGCAACGCTAGGTGCGCCAGAGCTATTGGTTAAGAAAGTGCCTACTGCCGACCTAGAAGAGCTTGATCCACAGAAAGCCGACGAAGCAGCATTGAACCTTTCTTACGACCAAATCGATGATTTCCTTGAAGGTAAAGAAGTCCCTCAAGACGTGTCAGACCGCTTAGTAGGCATCTACAAAGCAACACAGCACAAGCGTCAACCGATCCCAACGATCTACGATTAATTGTTTGAATTAATCTTAGAATCAAAAAGGCCGGAAGTTCATTTCAGTGAACTTCCGGCCTTTTCTATTCAATGTGCTTTTCTTTCTGGCCTTCCGACCTACCGAGTTAGTCTACAACTTCGATATCAGTTTGAGGCACACTGCAACACGCCAGTATTTGCCCCATGTTGCGTTCATGCTCTTGCAACGCCGGTACATCAGGTTGATGAACTTGCCCAGACTCAAGGGTCACTTTACAAGCACCACAGAAACCCGCGCGACAGCTTGATGCGATAGACACACCTGCCGACTCAGCTTGCTCTAGTAGTGTTGATTGGTTGTTGCCTTCGAACAGGTAGCCGTTAACGCTCAACTGCAGTTGCTTCACCGCTTCTTCCGTTGATTGAGCAACACCAAACGCTTCTTGATGATAATGCTGAGGATTCAGCCCCATTTGAATCAGCAATTTCTTGGCATTATCCATAAAGCCGTCAGGGCCACACACGAATGCTTGGCGCTTATGAAGGTCCTCAATTTTGGCGATATGAGACACACTCAAACGACCTGACAAACCATCCCACTCTTTCGTTGGTTGGCTTAGTGAATAAATCACACTTAGACCAGCATGTTCGCGAGCGATCTTATCAATCTCAGCTTGATAAGGGATATCTTCTTCACTGCTGCATTGGTGATAGAACACCACATCATCAATCTGACCATGGTCGGCTAAGTAACGAAGCATCGACAACATAGGGGTGATGCCGCTTCCCGCTGATAACAGCAGTAATGGATGTGTTGGGTTATCTTCTAAGTAGAATGCGCCATCTGGATTCTGAGCAACTAGCGTGTCACCGACTTGGAAGTGATCATTGAGCCAGTTTGAGATTTGACCATCGTCCACTCGCTTCACGGAAATCGCCAAACGACCTGCGCGTGAAGGGCTAGAAGATAACGTGTAACGACGAGACACTTTCTCGCCATTAATCACCATTTCAATCGGTAGATGCTGCCCCGGCTGATAGCTTGGTAATGCGTGGTTCTCTTTCGCTGGCTCTAGCCAGAACGTCGTAAAGTCTCGAGCGATCTCTTCACGCTCGACGCAAGTTAAGTGCAGTGACTCGACCCAAGAGTCTTCGTAGTGTTCTTTCTCTTTGGTTTCAAGTACCTCAACAACGTCACCCGCTTTCACCAGACCTTCATTTTTCGCCACAAGGTTCTGACCAAAGAAAACGCCACCACGTTCATTGGCTCTGAACGTAGAAAAGGTATTGAGTGGCTCTTTTGTTGCTCTGAATTCGCCGCTCTCAACATCGACTGTCGTTAGGATACAGCGCTCACAAGGCTTCACCGCTTCGAATTCAACCTCACCAATTCGAATGCGCTTCCAACCATCTTCAGCAAACGCTTCAGTGTTTGAGACGACAAAATTGGTGCGGAACTGATCCATTGAATGGGTTTCAGGGCTGCGGCGATTGAGTTCATCAAGAGAGGCTTGGCTGATCACTAACATTGGGTAACCGTCAGCAAAACTCACATTGTGACCGAGCTTTTCACGAACACGATTCGATTGCTCGCCAGAAAACAGTAGCTCAACGCGCACGCCCAACACATCACTGAACCAATCATCGGCTTCATCACATGTCGTGTATGCCGTGAAGCTGTCTTTCCACACCGTTGCTGGCGCTTCTTGCATCTTGAAGTTTGCATATTTTAGGCGCAGCGGTTCTTTGCCTTCGTAAGTAAAAATCAAACCGTCTGGCTGCAAGCTAGAAGACACCTTGACCATTTTAGGGTACTTACGTGCCGTCACCATTGATCCGTCAGCCAACGCCAACATAAAACGTCTGTCGAAGGTAAGGCCCTGTTTTTCGACCCAAGCAGAAGAGAGTGCAATCCCACCTACTGATTTAACCGGAAACACATTAATTTGAGATAAGGAGGGCTGTTGACCTGAAAGCTCTTGCTCCAAAGCCTTTTGATCCAAAGGTGACTGCGACATAACGATTCCAATGTTTTGTTGTTTGTCCCAATGCTAACAAATGGTTATAAATAGATAAACTGGCAGGCATTAAACACTTGATACTAAGTAGGCATGATTAAACTAATAGAATGGCATTATGTTCCGGCAAACCTAAAACTCTTGAAACTAACGATGATGCTTTACACACTAAAAGTAACCCGAATTTATTCACGCTATTTTTAAGTAGATCAGCAATATGCTGCACCTTGTTTCGACAATTGACTCAATGAGCCAGGTTTGCCTAAGTGATAGCCCTGAAAATAATCTATGCCCTGCGATTGTGCAAAACGTAAATCTTCATGGTTTTCTATACCTTCAGATAACAATTCAATCTGATACTTCCGAGCTAAAAATCTAAGACGCTCCCAAAAGGTCGAATTATCACTCCGGTTTCTCATTAACGACCGATCTATTTTCACTATGTTCGGTTTAACAACCCTAATCAGTGCTTCACCAGTGTTATAACCACTGCCATAGTCATCTATCGCGATTTTAATTCCAAGACCACGACATACTCCAAACTGGGACATCATCCTTTTCTCGTCAATGCCAACCGGGTATTGTTCATTCTCAGTAAGCTCAATCCATAAGGTTATACCCAACTTATTACATGCTTGCCAAATTGGGGAAATATCACGTAGAAAAGTGAAACTTAAAACGTGATCAGGGGAGATATTAATAGTCAGAAAATCAATCATTTTCTTCTGAGACAATAATTCCTCGGACACTCTTAACAAGAATATTTGAGTAAACCATGCAATCTTCTTAGAGTCTAACAGACAGCGAATTGACGATTCAACATCGTGCCCTTTTTCCCAACGTAACAAAACCTCAGCACCGACAGTTCCATTGCCATTAGTTATCGGTTGAAAAACAGGATAAAACAATCCCTGATTAACATCGTCAATAAGTGCTTCGGCTTGTAAATTTTCAGACAACATATTCGTATTCATAAACAAACCTCTTTTTGTGATTAATCCATACTACAGATCAATAACTAGCAAGGATTAGCATGAACAAATCATATGTAGCTTTACATGCCTACTTCTTAACCGTGAAGACAAACTGCATAAGTAGTTAAACGAACTCCTGTACAAATACACAATGCCGTTTCAAAACGGTAATCTCGAGTCTGTTACATTTAGATAGGTTATTAAAAACGCCATAAACTATCATAGATGACTATACTTCAATTAGATCAAATTACGCTTAGGGATAATGTATGTTTGGTGACTATTTAAAGGAATTGAGAGTCTCACTAGGTCTTACTCAGAGTGAGCTTGCTGTTAAGTTAAACCTTGCAAATGAAGAGTTTCGCTCTGTAGACGTGGTAACTCTCAGTCGTTGGGAACGAGGAAAAACCAAACCAACACTTGCAAAATGCCTAAGAATCTTGCGTTGTTTACAGGTTGACCTGAGTGACTTTTATGAATTAATACCTAATCCAAACGAAACAAAGCTACTAGACGAGGTTGAACAACTTCGTTTTAATAACAGGGTAACGAAGCTTTCATCATTAAGTTATGAAGAGCCACAAGAGCCACAATCAACTTTAATTACTGAGATGCCACTTCTTTTGAAAGATGATGACAAGATACTATCTAGCCTTAAAATCTTTTACGAAACAGCCATCCATACACCGAAGGGTTTTTTCGACATTAATCTATATGACTACCAACAAAACAAACGAGCTATTTTAAAAAGATTTATAACAGAAAGCGGGCAGTTGGTAGGTCACTCAATTAGTTTTATATTCGAAAGTGACTATTTTGACAAAGTTACTCATTCAAAAATCATTGATATCGACCTGACAAAATCTGTCAGTTATAAAAATTCGACTAAGTTATCGGTTTGTAATTATAATCGTTACTCTTCTAATTTCCAGATATTTCGATGTATGTTAGTTTCTCAATTTATAAACCTAATTCACTATTCAAATGTTCAACGTTATTATTTCTTTAGTGCATGGCCTGAAATCGGACAAATTTTAGAGCAACTTGGATTTAAGAAAATAGCATTTGATATTGAGTCAGAAAAAGGAGGTTTTAAATTAGGCAACCGCTCATTCGAACATTGCTTATACGAAATTGATACAGCGACACTTCTTTCTCAACCCGAAATAATAACCCTCATAAAAACAACCCAGTGGGATAACCAATACTCAATCAAAAATCATTAGGCATAGCCAAACAGACTTTAAATTAAGATGCCTACCATCTTAAGTTTCTACACATAATAATACTTCGCCTTATGCAAAAGATTGGAGAAAACTACTGTGTTTGGCGAATACTTAAAAAAATATCGAATCGCGAATGAACTAACACAAAGTCAAGCAGCTACAAAGCTCAACTTACTCGGAGGAGATCTATCGAACATTGATACCGTTACACTTAGTCGATGGGAAAGAGGAACAACTAAACCAACTCTTAGCCGTAGTATTCGTGTTTTGCGAGAATTTACCAACGATCTTGAGCCTTATCTATCTAAAGTTAGTCATTTACAACATCAAGACCCTAGTTCTAAAAATAGAGTTGATCAATTCAATACTCTGATGGAAGAGAAATACCGTAGTTTAAATAACTTGATCGCCAGAGCAAATTATCAGTCAACATCGATGATCGAACACAATCCTGTTTGTGAATATCCGATTGGAAATTCTAATGATAGTGAGATTGTAAATTCTGTACTTGTTTTTCATGAGAAAACCTCTGATGAGAATATTAAGCATGGACTCTATAAAATCGATTTTTTAAAATATTGCAATGAAAAACGTTTCATTGCCTATAAATATGTCGACAGCGTCACAGGGGAGCTATTAGGACATAACATAGGCACTATATTCACGACTGAAGGTATGATCTCCGAAATTGAAACACTTTCTCAAAAGTCGATTGATGAAATAGATTTAAGAAAAACCGTTCCTTATAATAAAAGACGAAAATTAGCTTATTTTGCGGTGAGCCATCATTCGCTGTACGAGCGACCTTTTCGTCTACAATTAAATAGAGAATTCAGGTTTCTAGCAAAACACGCTAACATTACCGACTACTACACAACAGTTGCTATAAAGAGCTCAGCAGAAGTACTCGAAAAAATGGGATTTTCTGTTGTTTCGTACGAGAAAAAATCAACCAACGGTGCAATCAAAATTGGTAAACACTATTATTCTAAAGCTTTAATGCACATAAAAACAAGCCAGCTATTTACTCAACCCGAGTTCTTGAACTTGCTTACAGGCTGTCAAACCTGTTCAAACCCATGCTCAATTAGCTCTCAGTGTTGCTAAGCGGTCTCTTTCCGCGCACATTAACAGGAGTACCAATCCATCGAAAGATAGTTCTGATGGATGAACTCCTGCTTGCTTCAATCTTTCAAAACACAGCTCTACAGTTTTGACATTCGTATTCGATATTATTGAACCAATATACCTCATTATTTTCCCACTTAAATTATCAGTACAATCTATATACTATGTAATTAAGCGATTGAGTATTAAAGCATATGGTAAAAAGTTAGAATCTAATATGCTATGTTCGCTTGACTACATGTCAACCTCACGAACAATTACATCATCTACTTCATTGTTTAGTAATGTTACATAACTGCTCTGAGTCATGCCTCTTACAGCTTTCGTGTTTTGCATGCCATCCACATTCGTTAGACTTTTGTCAGAATAAATTGCTCGTATATCTCCATCGACTCGGCCTGAAAACGTGACATCATCAGCACTAATAGAAGCAATCGCTGAGGTTGCAAAAAATAAAAACGAACATAAAACGACCTTAATATTGACAAACGACTTCATAAACACCTCAAATGTAATTGGTTACATATGAGAGTTTAGCTTATTCGCAGGAAAAAAGAAGTCTAATGCCTACCAGCCACTCTTGCATCCGTGATGTTAGATTTGTAAACATTAATTTGTTCAGAAAAGTCCATTCATAACGATCATGATATAGCATGGATACGGCCACATCAATTCACCAGACTTATGCATATTATGCACTGGTTAGCGATTTGATGGCAGTTAAACCTTAGGGAGAGACCGAAGAGTAAAACGCTAATACATATCTTGCAAGTCTTCATAGTAGTTTAATGGTTTTACATTAAGAGAATTAAATTTTATCTAACTTCGTAATATTTAATACCTGAACCTAAGATCTGGTATGTAAACCATGATTCTTGGCAACACTTGATTATTCACATCAACGTAAGCTATGTAAGATCATAGATGAATAGTTAGACAGATTTAATCGAGTGCAAAAAAAAAGCATCACCATACCTTATAAGAAATAGGTCTAGTAATACTTTAATATTGATCAGGTTACCGGTAAGAGCTTATTCTAATACTTGGCCAGGAATGATCAAATCAGGATTTTCAATATCATTACTCTCAATGATCTCTTCTAAATCGAAGCCGAACTTTCTACGTAGTTCATATAACCAATCACCTTCTTGTACGACATAAGGTAATGTCGGCTTAACAGCAACTTCGGATATACTGTTAGACATAGTATCGAAGTCACAGTCCGTATCAGTTGGGTCAGATGTGCAATCCGGAGCTTTCGTAATTTCAAGTGACGAAGGGCGAGGTTCAACTTGGTCAGACTCAATCTTACGCTTGCTGTCATTGAAATAATAAGATAATCCAACCACGGCTTCTCGTTGATTTTGCCCAAAATCATCATTCAACGTTTGATTAAGTGCGATACTCGCACCGAAATATTCATTCAAAGCATACTCAGCAAGGTACTCTATTGTTGGATATTTATCTTCAAATCCGACTCCAACCTTTAAATCAATTTCTTCTCCATCATGTATACTATAAAGCAAACCTAAATCAGGTATGTACTCAGAATCATCTAATAATTTATAATGTTTGATACCTAGATTCAATTGAAGTCGGTTATATTGGTAGAGAAAATAAATAGATTGAGAATTCTCAAACATATCTCCATCAAAATTATAGCCATAGTTTGCCCCTACCCCCAAAATATGAGCAGTTGGCTTCTCAGCAACCGCTGCACCGCTGGTTAGTACTAGAAACATAAAAAAAATATTATTAATTAGTCGGTTCACAGGTTCACCTCATAAACAACATTAAACGACCCTTGGTAATTACCTGAACTGAGTGCATTTCCATCGACATCAAAACTAACATCGTATGCTACATCAACTTTGTTACTACCTTCTCCATTCACTGTAATCACTTCTGAATCAGGAAAAGATACGGTATTAAGTACTCCGTCTTGGACAATCACCTTGTCAGGGCTTTCGCAGCCAATGGCACACGTGATTGTGTAGGGTATCTTTTCTAGCGAGTTATCAATATTTGTAAGCTCATAGTCACCTGACGTAGGGCTAAATGTCATAATAACGCCTGTAGGTAAAGTCCCTAACAAGCTAACATCATACCTCGTTGTACCAGAGATCCTTTTTGTTGCAGTATCATACTGGGGTTCAATATTCCCGTCTCCAAGTACCGTTAATGATTCAAGGATCGCAGCTTGATAATCAATCGTGATAATTAACGTCTCCGGCACTCTGGTATAAGTCATCATACCGGTTTGACTTGTAAAAAAGTAAGTGGGTGAAAGGTTAATTGATGCCGTAAAAGTTCCAGATCCAACAGGGGCTGCGAACACATCATTACTGATATTAGGCAAAGCGAAAGCAGGTCGATAAAACTTAAAAGGCTCTATTCGGCTTGTTGCTGTGTAACCCATTCGCGACACACACAAAGTCGACTCTTGGCCCACTTTCGCACTCGAACCACTTATATTTGTAGCTGCACACTCATTGGCAACTCCCATTCCCACATTTGACCCGTAGTCTTTTGATGTGAAATAACTAGCCGAGCTACCCAAATTATACTCAACGCCTAACAACTCCAGGCTGGTGTTAAAACTTTCGCCTGTAGAATGATTAACAAAGCTAACGTTATTAACGGGTTGGTTATCCATCGTTGCGGGATACCACTCTGCCGTTGGTTGCTCTTGCGCTATCGTCCATGCAGATGGAGATATAGCTTCACTACCGAAATAACTATTTGGCGCCGCATTGTTCCAAACCACAGAGTTGTTTGCTGTAATCGTTCCGTATACATCTGCAGCATGGCTACTATCTAAAGCCGTGAATAATAGCGCTATACTAATTAGGCTATTTCTTTTTAATAGTGATATTTTTGTTATAACTGTAATCATGGTTGGCTACCTTAACGGATAACGAATCGACATTTTGCAGGCCTTCTGCTAATTTTATGGTTTTCTTTCGACCAGATAGTATTGTATTAGTTTGTTTACATTTGTTACTAACAGAATTCGGTTTACAGTTATCAAACTGTATGTAGAAAAATGTGTTACCATTATTTTCCACATAAACTTCTGAACCGTTATATTTAACTTTGTAGTCAACATTAGTATTTTTTGCAGGTACAATATAATAAGGAGCATAACCATAATTAATACCAATTATACTTTCTTTTTTATCTCCATCGATAACGCTAGGCATGAAAGTCACTTGATAAACTTTGTCCTTCTCTAAATCATCACAATTAACCTGACATAAATTCTTTACTGATACACGACGTCTTTCCCCCGGATTTAATATCAGTTTATTGGGTAATAGCGCAAGATCCCATAAAGGTAAATTATCTTTTGTTAGCTCTACCTTTTCTAACTCTCCGTTTTCAACCTTTACTTGGCTAACGTTACCTTTTATATATTCAGGTTCAGTTTTCGAACTAGTCAGAGTAAAAACTCCATTACCATCTTCTCCAGCTATAAGAAGCATTTTATCTATGCTAAATGCATGGCTAAAAGAGGTCGTCATTAATAGTATCGAAGTAAATATTACACGTTGCATAATTTTCTCTATGTTAGTTATAAGCATATGGCGTCATCTCCATATGAACTGCATAATTAATGAGTTCATCAACATACAGTTTGTTTGCCGTAGTTAGTTGCTCAGGAGACTTAGCGAATATATACAAATAACCGCCAAGCTTTTTGTTTATAATTTCAACACCTGAGTTGTTCAGTTTGTTCTGATAGTTCAATACAATATTACTATCCTTGTATTGCCCTAAGTAGTAATAATAAACACCATCAACTAGGGCTATCTGATAACCTTCACTATTTTCTTCGAATGATGGCATACAGAAGTTATTACCTAAATTCAAATTATTAACCGATGATAACTCCGGTATTACACATTGGTTTTCCTTAGATATAATTTTGTAAGGTTGTTTATCTTTCACCTTAAATTGATACACACCTTCAACAAGCTTGTCAGTAGAAACACAACCTCCACCGATACATTCAACTCCGTCTATTGGATTTCCATTTATATCACTAAACGTCGATATAAATGATTTCAACTCAGACAACGACGTATCCAAACGGATAACAGTTCCTGGATAACTAGTAGCCGACGTATAAGACTCACCATTGTTGTAAAAATCAGAGGCTTCCGTATCAAGCTTGAATTCATATTCATAGAACTCTTTTAATGGATATACCGTCAAAGCATCTCCACTAACATAAGCATTGCTTTGTTTTCCATTCTGCTCGGAGTTAACTACCGCCAAGAATTTTCCATCCGAAGACAGTTCCCCTGTATCATTATTCGAAATAAAATAAGAAGATGACTTTTCACTCGTAAACTCTATTCCTTGAGAAGTTACGATATTACTTGTACCAATATATGCAGAAACACTTGTATTGCTACTTGAATTGATATAGGTATAAGAGTTTGAGTCAATATATTTATTCTTATAATTTGCAGACAATGATAAATCGGCACTGCTTTGGTCTTCAGTAGAATCTTGATAATAAAGTCCCGCAGAGCTTGATACATTTAGATTGTTTCTGTTAATTAGACTACTTGAGACTGTATCTCTATGCGATAGCGCAACATCACCACTATCATCTATTTGTGCTTGTGTACTATGTGTGTATGTGTTTTCCTGGCCTATTGGAATAATTATTGAGGCCATAACACCATAATTTATATCGCTCGATTCACTTGCTGATAACTCTAAGTTCACCTTTGAGTCAAGTGGTAATGATGATATCTGCACGCCACTTCTTGCAGACCAACTTTCTGATTCATTATTATAACCATTACTAAAATCTTTATATTGGTTTTTTGTTAATATACCCGATATATATGATGATATATTTCTCGTTAAGTACTTGTTGTAATTTACTGATAATGACGTATAGTTCGAGTTACTGAATAAAAGTTGAGACAAACTAATATCTCCAATACTATTATCATTTTCACTGTCAAATTTTGTGTAAGATACACTTAAGTTATAAATCCCCACATCAAAATTATAAAAACTAGATCCATCGTCAAATAATCCTGTTACTGCCGATATTCTGGACACTTCCCCTAAAGATAAGTGACCACCAACATAATTATAATTATCTTCCCCTGTAATAAACGAACCTGCACCCAGTGCAAAAAATCCGTAACTTGATAGCTCAATTTCCCATTGGTGAACATTGGACTTTCATAATTATCATAAGCAAAGTTGATGGATTTCTGGTCAAAATCGTCCTCTAGTCCCGTATTCGTCAGGTCTCTTGATAAATAACCGGCTGTAATATGATAATCTAGTTCGCCGGTTTTAATCGACGAAGAGCTTGTATTGACTATCAACCTATCTTCTGTGTAAAACTCTTCACTGCCATCAAATATTCGAATTGTCGCAGTATAAGTACCAAATGGTAGCTCGTTATAGTCAAAGTATTCTTGCCCTGCATCCACATTACGACTTAATAGAACACGGCCTCTATCATCATTAATTTCTAGTCGACCAGCTCTTGAAATGTTCAAATATACTCGTCTAGAATTAGAAGATGATTTTTTTACTAGCTCTCTCGTCGATCCAATCGACAACATGTAACCAGAAGTTTTGCTGCCATTTTCTAAAAACTGAGTACTATTCCAAGGGCGTTCTTGGTATTTATACCCGACAGAGAAACGAGTATTACCACCAACATAGTTATACGATGAGTCATCCGAACTGAAACCATTGACATCACTAAAGTTTAGATCATTATGCAAATAGCCATACTTGCCAAAACCTGCATAATTTTCATGTTGATAAGAATAAGACGATGTATAATCAGTGTTGTCGCTATAAGAACCAGATAGATTCAAACCATGTGACATAATGATCGCGTTTTGATCGATCTCTTCTTTTACAAATTTTATTTCTGACTCTTCTATTATCTCAGTTAAGAATTGTGAGTTAACATGAATAATCAATGATTGGCTATCTGGCACATAAACAAAATCATATAAATCAGGTAGTAGACCACATTCACTTCGATAACCTTTACAATCTAGGCTCGATTCAACCCCATTTACCAGTGTTGTTGCCATCGCATCGCTAACATCTTTCTCAATACCAAGTTCATTCGCCAATGCTTGTGCTACAAGTTGTTTTTGTGAAGTGGGAATTCTTACTTCATCACCCGAGATGAAAGCTTCCGAATAGAATAATTTGTTGTTATCAGCCGAGAGAATTAGTGGCATTCTTATCAACTTCTCTTCAAACATATCTTCAAATCCATCTGGAATATTTGCGACGGATTTTGAACTATATATTATGGCCAAGAAAAATATGATAATTAAGTTTAAACCAAACCAAAGTCTAATAAACATTATAGTTGAAGCTCCACATTGAACGTAATACGACCATTGCAATCTAATGGCTCATCACTCGGTATATTTTTATTTGTCACTAATTCAAATTCATTGGTAGAGTTTTCATATTCAGTATTTTTAATATTATTAAATTCAAAGTTTGGTATATCTGAAATATCAGAGTAATGTTTTCTATCGATATAGAGATCGACAAAATCATCATACATAGTCTCACCGCTATCGTTGAAAACACATTTAGAAGTGAACTCTGATATGTTATAACTGTATTCAAACGAATCCCCAGAGCTTGTTGGTATATTCGTTCTAATATAAGAATAAAAACGCCCATTTAGAAAGGTTTCGTTCTCACCATCATACTTCAGTGCAATAAACTCATCAGATAAATCTACATTTATAGAATAGTCATACAAATTCGCTCTATTTATTTGTGTATTTACTGGAAATGAATAGCTTTCATAGCCAAAGCTATTGAAACTAAAAATAACAAGCAATAATAGAAAGAAATAATTTATATAGATATTCATTTTCATCAGCCTCGAAAAACAAGGCACTTAATTAATTAAGTGCCTATCAAATAATGAGATTTTTTCTTATGGCAAAGTTGCAATCATATCAACGTTAACGATAACTTCTGTACCAGCAATATCATCTGGAGTTGAGTGTGCTGTATCGTTAGCAACATACAGTTGAATCGTATCGCCTGCTGAAAGTTGAGTTGAAGCTAAGTAGTCAGCTGCAGTAAGTTCCGTCGCTGAAAGGTTATCGCCGACGACAATGTTAGGCTGTACTTCACCCATTGAAGCTGGAAGCACATTTACTTGTGATACCGTCCAGTTAGCTGGAGTTAAAGCCCCAAGCACAGCCCCCGTGTAGTCATGCGCTTCCAAAACAACTGCTTTAGTCGTTGCGAACGTACCGTCAGCGTTCACCTGTAACGTACCAACAAAAGAAGCAGGGTCTTCACTACCGCCCGCACCAGTAACAAGGATGTCACCGTTGGATACAAAACCAGGAACAAAGCCGCTGAATACTACAGAACCAATAGAGGTATCGCCAGGTGCAGAAAAAGCTGGAACAGATGTAATTGCAGATAGCAGTGTAATAAGTGTTAGTTTTTTCACTTTTATTTCCTTCGATATATTCATAATATGATTAGTTAGCCCCTTGCTAACTTCGGGTGTATGATATGCAATGAATAAACGTTTTGGTTAGCAAGTAAAGAAAAGTGACCTTCCGATATGCCTAGTGGATATTTGAGCAAGAAAACCATTCACCTAAAAAATAACCTAGGCATTTAATTCCTTAGGTTACTCATTCGCTAATTTAGTAACTGGTATTAGATCCCACCTTCGGTCTTATCTTATAAAAGTAGTTATTCACATGAACAACCCCACTTCAATATAAATACTAGAGACGTATAACAGTTTGAGTTTTAACTTATATCATTGCTAATAGCGCCAGCTGTCAACTAGGCACTCACCAGTGCCAGATACTAGCTCGTGCTAATTTAAAGTGATTTAGCCTTGTTAGAATACGCAAATAAATAATGGGCTGTGCTCTCTTTGCTTAATTCCCATAACATTCACTAATGAGTATTAAATACATGATGAGAATAAGTACATACGCACCTTTTCATAAATTATCCCTGTCAGTAGCGATATCATTGGCGCTGTTTGGGTGTGGTGCATCTAGCGACGAAGCGACTACTAACTCCAAACCCGAATCTCCAACATCAGGAGATACCCTTTACTATGCTCAGGATGTAATTCGTCAAAGCACTCCCACAAATACCTTTTTTGTTGATTTGTCGAATAATATGGAGTCATCTGATGATTCGTCAGTTACATTAACGACAGTTACGTCTTTGAATAATAGCTATGATTGTAATGTTGTATCCCAAAATGCCAATGGCTTCACCATTAGCGCTCAAAGTGCAAAAGTGTGCGACTACCGCTATCGAGTTGGCGCTGCGCTACCTTCTGACATCGCTATGAGCTCCCATAGTAACCATGGAGAGGCGCGTATTAGCGCTACTTCAGCAACATCAGGAGATGGTTTTGCTGAAGCGACAGTTCGTGCGGCTGTCGGTGAGTCAACTGAGCAACTTACACCGATTTCAGGACTAACCTCCTCTTTCACATCTGTACAAATAGATATCGCTAAAGAGCTTGGGAACGCGGGGTACTCTCTAGACACAAGCACATATGCATTAGCAACCACGGTTACATTGCCTAATGGTGATGCGACAAATTCAACTGCTATTGCAAACACATCAACTAATACGATTGATTACACCCCAGGAGATGGCATACCAAGCGGCGTAGAACGCATCCTATATAGCTATAGTGATGGTTCAAGTGTGTTAGCTGGTAGTATTGATATCGCGGTCTCAACAGACACAAACAGTGCACCAACAGCAGAATCTCGTAGGAAAATCAGTTATATAGATCCAGACTCTGGTGACGAGGTAGCTAAAATTCCTTATGGTAAACAATTAAGGTTCAATGTTGCGGATCTTATAAGTGACCCTGACGGTGATACTCTTCATCTCGTTGACATATACAGCTTTGGTGCAACCATCTTAATTCCAAACGATGCCAACAACGATGGTAATCTTTTCAATGATACTGAGTTTGATTTCACTAGTACCCAACCTGGAGAAACATCTGTGTCCTATGTTGTGTCTGATGGAAAAGGGGGCTATGCCACAGGAATTTTGCAAGGTTACGTCGGTAACCCATATGAGCCAATCGTCTCAGGGAATATCTACCTACCACCGTTGATGTACGCAGATGCTAAAGATGCTGAAATCATCGCCACACCTCAAGTTGGTAACGGTACTACCGCTTTAAATGGTATCACCACGGCTTCTCACGATTGGCACACTGCTAATCACTTGTGCCAAGCTAGAGGAGCACGATTGCCAACGGTGACGGAACTTCGAAGCCTATATGATGATGGCAATACTAGTGGCCGTTTGTTTACTAATCACAACTGGCCAATTGACGTTAGCTACTGGGCTAGTAACCAAGGAGCAAGTGGAACTAGCTATCATCATTCCGTAAACATGGCAGATAGAGTTGTTAGTACATATGATGCCAATTCGAGTGTTCGATTTGCTGCTTGCGTCGATGCAACACCTCTAGGGTATCCAGTTAAATTCCTTGGTGATGACATTGGTAATGATTATCTATTTGATACTCGTATCAATGCTCAAGTGACGTTTGGCTGTGGGTTTATTGTAGATTCTATCTCGCAGGTAGGAGGTGCTCATATTGGAGGCACTGGCGGAGCCAAACATACAATAAACGTTGCTGACATAGGTAGAGTTAGAGCTGTCTGGGGACCCACAGAGTTTGGGTCTGGAAACGATATGTCTCGACTCTTTCTATATAATAAATCTGGTGGCTTACTGTTAACCTGTGGTAGCAAATCTTACTCAGGTCACTATAGCGATGAATATACTCTAACCGCAGATGAGCAGTTAACAGGCTTTAGGGCCACAGGAGACAGCTACCTAAATGGATTAGAGCTTTGGGTTGATACCGAATAATCCTAAGACGCTAGCGTTAAACTAGTTATTCGTAACTAGTTTAACGCTAGACTGCACACTATTTATGTTTCAATTTAAACAATTTCAACTCAAACCTCACTATTACATCCAATCTAACTTTAGTCGAACTGGCAGGCATTAAACACTTGATACTAGGCTAGTATCTTGAGATGTTTAGCTTTCTATTTTGGTACATTAAGGCAGCAATGCCGTAACACTCTCGAGACGTTCTATAATATGAACACGTTTACCGCATTGAACTTTCATTGAATAAAAAGGATTTATCATGAACAAACTCGTCATTATCATCTTATGTGTACTGCTTCCGCCTGTTGGCGTGTTCTTCGCTCGCGGCGCCGGGAAAGATTTGGTGATTAATATCATTCTTACTTTCTTCTTCTGGGTTCCAGGAATGATCCATGGTCTGTGGGTAGCCACCCGCTAACCCTTATTAACAAATAGATACCGAATAAAATATCCATAAAAACAAGCTCCTAGCCATGAAGAGTTAAAAATAGGATGAAATGAAAGTACTTTTCCACTATCATCCTGTCGCCTAAACGTAAGCGATTGCTTTCACAGATTTCGCTGAGTTTAGGCTCCAACTACATAACACTTCAAATGGTGGGAGCCTTCAATGACACAACTTACGATTACTCGTCCTGACGACTGGCACGTTCATCTACGCGATGGCGAAGTATTAAAAGATACAGTTCGCGATATCAGCCGTTACAATGGTCGAGCGTTAATCATGCCAAATACGATCCCACCGGTAACCGATACCGAAATGGCTCTTGCTTACCGTGAACGCATCATGGCAGAGCAGCCAAGTGAACAATTCCAGCCTCTAATGGCACTTTACCTGACAGACAACACAACACCTGATGAAATTCGTAAAGCGAAAGAATCTGGCGCTGTTGTAGCAGCGAAGCTATACCCTGCTGGCGCAACAACAAACTCTGATTCAGGCGTAACTTCTGCTCAAAAGATTTACCACGTACTAGAAGCAATGCAGGAAGTTGGCATGCTACTTTTGGTACACGGTGAAGTAACGACTCACGATGTTGATATCTTTGACCGTGAGAAGCAGTTCCTGGACACAGTACTTGCACCGATTGTGAACGACTTCCCTAACCTGAAGATTGTTCTAGAGCACATCACAACTGCAGATGCTGCGACTTTCGTGAAGAACGCGAACGACAACGTTGCTGCGACTATCACCGCTCACCACCTGCTTTACAACCGCAACCACATGTTGGTTGGCGGCATTAAGCCACACTTCTACTGCCTTCCTATCCTAAAGCGCAACACGCACCAATTAGCGCTTATCGAAGCGGCAACAAGCGGCAGCAAGAAGTTCTTCTTGGGTACAGACTCTGCACCACACGCTAAAGGTGCAAAAGAGTCAGCGTGTGGTTGTGCAGGTTCTTACACAGCGCACGCTGCGGTTGAACTGTACGCTGAAGTATTCGATTTAGAAGGCAAGATTGAGAACCTAGAAGCATTCGCGAGCCACAATGGCCCAGACTTCTACGGCATGCCACGTAACTCAGATACAATTACGCTCGTTAAAGAAGAGTGGAATGTTGCTGAAACGATGCCTTTCGGTTCAGACATCGTTGTGCCAATCCGTGGCGGCGAGGCGATTGCTTGGTCTGTAAAATAAGCACTTGGGCTGTTAAATAAACACCCTCCATTTAGCGAAAAGGGTCACCATAGTAATTATGGTGACCCTTTTTTGTTTCGATGAAAGACTGTCTTATTCCCAGCAGTAATTTAACGATTACTTACCGCGAATTTTTCCGATAGCAGTCCAAATAGCAACGACAATCAATCCAGATAAAACCCCAATCACACCATTTAATAGCGTTGGTACCACCGCAGTCGCAATCGTATGCCCACTGAAGTCCATAATAATCGGTTCAATTAAGTGATGAATCGCAGGAACGTTGTGCACCACAATACCGCCGCCAACCAAGAACATCGCCGCAGTACCGACCACCGCAAGCGTCTTCATTAACTTGGGCGCAAACGCGACTAGCCCGTTACCCAATCGAGTTTTAATGCCACTGCCATTCGATGTTCGCTGGAGATAGAAACCTAAATCATCCAGCTTAACGATCCCTGCCACTAAGCCATAAACACCAATCGTCATCACAACCGCTATCAAACTCACCACAAGAATCTGAGTCACGATACTTGTACCCGTTACGGTACCCAGCGCAATTACAATGATTTCCGCAGATAATATGAAATCAGTACGAATCGCGCCTGCGACCTTTCTCTTCTCATATTCCTCTATGGATTCACCAGTACTCGTATCCTCTCCCTTTTCGTCATCTTGATGAGAATGAGGAAAGAGCTTCTCTAAGATTTTCTCTGCGCCTTCAAAACAAAGAAACAGACCACCAATCAAAAGCAAAGGCATGATCAGCCAAGGAATAAAAGCACTGATCAATAATGCCGCAGGCACCAAAATCAGCTTGTTTTTAAATGAGCCTTTGGCAACCGCCCATACCACTGGGATTTCTCTTTCAGCAGAAACACCGGATACCTGCTGAGCGTTCAGCGCTAAATCATCCCCCAACACACCAGCGGTTTTTTTAGCTGCCACCTTAGACATCAGTGCGACATCATCCAACACGGTTGCAATGTCATCCAGTAGCGTTAATAAACTTGCTCCAGCCATTTTATGGTCTCTTTTAAGGGATTAAACAATTGATAAAATGTAACACCATCAATCCACTCATCAAAGTTATGAGTCTGTAAAAAATAAAGTCACAAGTTGTGTTTTCTATTGCTGTCTCTGTTAGACAGGAATAATCTGTCTTAATCTTTCACGAACATAAAAGAAAAAGTATAGATGAAAAGTGAATCTACCTACCCGATTGGTAAGCTAGGGCAAAAATGGCAACAAGCAGAACGTCAAGCATGGTTTGCTCAAAGAACCGTTAAGCGCGAATACCAGCAAGAAGTCGTTCCTAAAATCCAAGCATTAGCAGACCGCTTTGACATCCAGCAATACGGCGCACTGAGCTACAATGAAGTTCGTTTCCCGCTTTTTGCAATCAAGAGCAAAAACTGGGATGCATCAAAACCAACCGTTCTGGTAACTGGCGGTGTTCACGGTTATGAGACAAGTGGTGTACACGGTGCGATCAAATTCGCAGATACTCAAGCAGAGAAGTACACGGCGCACTTCAACATTGTTGTCGCACCTTGTGTGAGCCCTTGGGGCTACGAAGTGATCAACCGCTGGAATCCAAATGCTGTTGATCCAAACCGCTCTTTCTACGACGGTACGCCAGCAGAAGAATCAGCAAACCTACGAGCTCTAGTAGCGTCTCTGCCAGAAGTATTGGTTCACGTTGACCTGCATGAGACGACTGACTCTGATGAAACTGAATTCCGACCTGCACTCGCAGCTCGTGATGGCATTGAGTACATCGAAGGTATGATCCCAGACGGTTTCTACACGGTTGGCGATACTGAAAACCCACAACCTGAATTCCAAGCTGCTGTCATCGCTTCAGTTGAAAAAGTAACCCACATTGCGCCTGCGGATGACGAAGGCAAGATCATTGGTTCAGACGTCACTCAACACGGCGTGATCAACTACCCAATGAAGAAGCTTGGCTTATGTGGCGGCGTGACTGACTGTAAGTACGGTACAACCACAGAGGTTTACCCAGACAGTGACAAAGTAACAGACGAAGAGTGTAACGATGCTCAAGTTGCTGCTGTTGTTGGTGCTTTGGATTACGTTATTCAGCACGAATTGAACGCGTAAGCGTAAACCCGCTCATAGCTAGAACCGGGCACCTAGACTAATAACTAAGAGCCAAGAACTAAAAGAGCCACAAATGACTACTCACTTGTGGCTCTTTTTTGTTTCTCTTTCGCTGATGTCTTCTACGGCATAAAAAAGCTCCCTTGCACGCGGTGCAAGGGAGCTTTGAATCTGCTGATTAGAGTAAGTTCCTATCTAGAGGTACTTACTTAGTGGCCGGAGTAACCGTTTCTTGCCCTTTACCGACTTCTGTCAGTAGGCCTTTCAACAAGCTCACACAACCAATCAAAAGAATGATCGTAAACGGCAGTGCTGCAATAATCGTAATAGATTGCAGAGCTTGGATTGATTGAGTACCACCAATCCACAGCATCACCATCGCGATAGCACCTGAGATAACCGCCCAAACGACTTTCTGTTTCACTGGCACTTCTAATTTACCACCCGCCGTCATGCCATCGATAACGATAGAACCTGAGTCCAACGTTGTAACGAAGAACACGATGATCAGCGCGACTGCGAGAACTGACAGAATACTACCGAACGAGTAAGCATCTAGCATGTAGAACAAGCTTAGAGACACGTCTGTGATGCCTTGGTCGAGACCAAGTTGCCCTACATGATTAATCACCTGCTCGATAGCCACGCCACCGAAGATAGCCATCCAAGCCGACGTTACCAATGTTGGGATAATCAGTACGCAAAGTAAAAACTCACGAACCGTACGGCCTTTAGAAATACGCGCTACAAACATACCGAAGAATGGTGCATACGCAACCCACCATGCCCAGTAGAACACAGTCCAGCCATGCAGCCATGTTGTGTCTTCACGACCAGAGCTTTGGCTCAACGCTACGATGTTGTTCGCATAACCCGTCACCGCCGTTGCCACAGAATCAAGCACGGTTGTGAAGTTCAGAATAGCGATAAGACCAAGGAATACGAACGCAATAACCATGTTCAGGTTACTTAGGAACTTAACACCACCGTCCATACCACGTAGTACAGAGATGATCGCCAAGCCCATGATCAGAACGATGATAGATTGCTGAAGGAAGATGTTGTTTTCCAAGCCGAACACGTGGCTAATACCACTTGCTGCTTGTGTACCACCTAAGCCCAATGAAGTCGCAAGGCCAAACAGAGTAACCAGTACGGTTAGTACATCGATTACATCACCAGTTTTGCCCCACACACGCTCACCCAGAATTGGGTAAAACACAGAACGCATTGATAGCGGTAAGCCTTTGTTATAAACAAAGTACGCCAGACAAAGCGCCGTCATGCCATAGATAGCCCATGCATGAAAACCCCAGTGGAATACGGTTGCGCCTAGCGCCAGTTCACGACCAGCGGCTGTGAAAGGTTCTGCGTCTAATGGCGTTCCGAACCAGTTAGTGAAGAACGCAGTTGGCTCTGCAACACCCCAGAAGATAAGTCCAATACCCATACCTGCTGCGAATAACATCGCAATCCAAGATGACATTGAATAGTCCGCCGTCGCGTCTTCGCCACCTAAACGGATTTTACCCAACGGTGAAAAAGCAAGAACAACAGCAAACGCTAGCATGATGTTAGCTCCCCACATAAACAGGAAGTCAAACTTTGATAGAACAGCACCCTTAATAGAATCAATTGCAGCTTTAGCATCTGCAGGAGGAAGAGCAAGAAGAGTGATGATGAAGAGAAGAGATAAGCCAACTGAGGCTACGAAAACTGTGTTATGGACATCCATGCCCCATTTACTGACGTTGTCTTGACCAACTTGATAGTCAGTAGAATCAATACTGTACTTTTTTGATTTAAAACTCATAAATTATGATGTTCGCATATCCGATTCAACGAATATAAGGACGCTCTCCATATCCAACTACTACTTGATTGGCTCGCCGCATCGCCTAAATAAAAGGCAATAAAAATCACAATAGTTAGTGATAAATGGACTTACTGGCTCAATCCCAAGGCGCACATTATAGCACAGCTCAAAGCATTTTGACTGATTTTTAGCTCAATAGTCACCCAAACCACCGTTGATAGTGATAGTTAACCCAATAAAAACAGAATAAAACAAAAGAATAAAAACCTTCAAATACAACAATTTAAATTAAAATGACGCACCGTAAAGTCACATCCAAACTTTTTGCAGATAATTTTAATAATCACCCAATTTACTTATAGCTCTAATAAAAAAGGTTCATCGCGGCTTTC